>NZ_CP111116.1:0-152330 GCF_026314315.1 Klebsiella sp. DY2415
GGCGCCCAAGTATGGGCGGAGCGATTTCGTCAGGACACTGCGGCGACAGCGGTGGTGTGTGGAGAGGTGTCGATCAGCTATAGCGCCAGCATGGGGGTGGCTCTCCTTGACCCCCGTTTGCACTCTGTCGAGCAGGTGATGCTGCAGGCGGACAGCGCGCTCTACCAGGCAAAAAAGACAAGGGTGCAACCAAGTTGTGGGCGCACAAGTATTTCAGAATTGAGAGGAGTGGCGATGAAGGAAAAGCAAGCAGACCCGATCAAAACATTTCGCGCCCAATGGGCAGTGATGACGTTCTACGAGCGCTTTGAACAGGTGATCGCGCTCGCGCTGTCCGCAATCATTGCCGTTATCATCGTGGTCTCGCTGCTGCAGCTGATCTCGATCGTCTTCAGCCTGCTGATCATTGATGCATTCAATCCGCTCGATCACAAGGTCTTCCAGACCGTGTTCGGCATGATCATGACGCTGCTCATTGCCATGGAGTTCAAGCATTCCATCGTGAGGGTGGCCTTGCGGCGCGACAGCATCATCCAGGTCAAGACGGTGATCCTGATCGGGCTGATCGCCCTGGCGCGTAAATTCGTGATCCTCGACCCGGAGACCGGCCCCGCCAAGGTCGCGGCGCTTGCAGGCGCGACACTGGCCCTCGGGGCGACTTACTGGCTGCTGCGCGAGCGCGATGACCGGACAGCCGGGGAAAGCTCAGATGATCAGTCGTGATCTGCGCCACGCGCAGAATGTCGGCGCGCGGCATCGCTGGCACAATCGCCTGCAAACCGTGCTGTTGGTGCTGACCCTGCTCGGAATTGCCGCCGTCGCTGGCAGCCTGCTGTTGGGTGACGGCGGGCTTTGGCTGGCGCTTGCGGCTGCGGGGTTCACCCTGCTGCTTGAACCGGCGGCCGCCTCCGGGCTGACCTTGCGGCTGTATGGCGCACGCCCCCTGCCCCCGGATGAAGCGCCCGATCTTTGGGCTGTGTTGCGCGAACTGGCGGCGCGGGCCGGGCTGCCTACCGTGCCGGTACCGCACTACGTGCCCAGCGGGGTCGTCAACGCCTTCGCCACCGGTTCGAAGCATCACGCGGCCATCGCGCTGACCGACGGCCTGCTGCGTAGCCTCACGCCCCGCGAGTTGACCGGCGTGCTCGGCCACGAAATCGCGCATATTGCGAACGAGGATTTGCGTGTCATGGGCTTGGCCGATTCCATCAGCCGGCTCACCCATCTTCTGGCCTTGTTGGGGCAGCTTGCGATCGTGCTCAGCTTGCCAACGCTATTGCTTGGAGTCACGGAAGTCAATTGGCCCGCGTTGCTTCTACTTGCGGTCGCGCCACAGCTGGCCTTGCTGGCTCAGTTGGGCTTGTCCAGGGTGCGCGAATTCGACGCCGACCGGCTCGCTGCCGAATTGACCGGCGACCCGCACGGGCTGGCCTCAGCGCTCGCCAAGATCGAGCGGGTGAGCCGCTCCTGGCGCGCCTGGCTGCTGCCCGGATGGGGCAATCCGGAACCCTCCTGGTTGCGCACGCATCCAGCGACGGCTGAACGCATTGAGCGCTTGCTGGAACTTGCTCCGCCGCCCGCGATGCCGCCGTTTCCATCGGCCCGTTTCGACCCCGAAGTGACCGTATCACCACGTCCGCCACGCTGGCGCACTGGCGGCCTTTGGCGCTGATTTCAACATGGAGAATGACGTGACCTACCCGACCCCTACAGCCGCCCGGCGCCGGATCGATTCATCCGGCGCTGGCTCGTCATCACTGGCTGCATCGCCGCACTCATGCTGCTGTGGCAGTTCCTGCCCGCCATCGAAGCCTGGTTCAGTCCCCACGAAACAAATGCTTCAGCCCGGAAGAGAGGTCTCAGGCCGTCCGGGAGCTCTGTAACCGACGTGGAACCGCGCGTAAAGTTGCACAAAGCATAGGCGTCAGCGTCCCGGTCCTGTACAAATGGAAGAAAGACCTTATCAGTGACGAGGCTTATCAATCCATGCGCAAACGAAAGTCAGCCCCTCAGGATAAAAATCAGGATGCTTTACTCGGTGAAATCCAGCGTCTCAGGAAGCAGGTTCATCAGCTGCAGCTCGAACGTGACATACTGACAAAGGCGAATGAACTGATAAAAAAAGATCTGGGCGTCAGCTTTCTGAAACTGAAAAACAGGGAGAAAACCCTGATAGTTGATGCCCTTAAGAAAAAGTACCCCGTTGCTGAGTTGCTAAGCGTTCTGCAACTTGCCCGCAGCTGTTATTTTTACCAAAACGTCTGTACGATAAGTATGCGGAAATACGCGTGATCATGGCCGATATCTTTGAGGAGAATTACCGCTGTTACGGCTATCGGCGCCTTCACGCGATGCTTCGCGGTAACAACAGGGTTATTTCTGAAAAGGTTGTCCGCAGACTGATGGCAGAAGAGCAGCTCGTTGTTAAGCGCACCAGGCGACGACGATACAACTCTTACTGTGGCGAAATCGGCCCGGCACCGGAAAATTTACTCGCCCGGGATTTTAGTTCCTGCAGGCCAAATGAGAAGTAGCTGACCGATATTACGGAATTCCAGCTTCCGGCTGGAAAAGTCTATCTGTCGCCGGTTATCGACTGCTTTGATGGCCTGGTTGTAAGCTGGTCGATAGGAACACGCTCGGACGCGACGCTGGTGAATACGATGCTCGATGACGCACTCGATACGCTCAACGAACATGATAAACCAGTGATACACAGCGATCGTGGTGGCCATTACCGGTGGCCGGGCTGGCTCGAGCGTATCAACACCTCCGGACTTATAAGGTCCATGTCGCGCAAAGGATGCTCGTCGGATAATGCTGCGTGTGAAGGCTTCTTCGGGCGTATCAAAAACGAAATGTTCTATGGCAGAGACTGGGCGGGTATCACGCTGGAAAAATTTATCTGCTTCCTGGACAGGTACATACGCTGGTATAACGAGAAACGTATCAAGCTATCATTAGGTGCAATGAGTCCTGTGAAGTACCGGCAGCATCTTGGGATCACAACATAACAGTCCAGGAAAACATCCGCAGCCCCCTAATAGACATTAGCATTG
The DNA here is from genome assembly GCF_026314315.1 of Klebsiella sp. DY2415. Taxonomy (NCBI): domain Bacteria; kingdom Pseudomonadati; phylum Pseudomonadota; class Gammaproteobacteria; order Enterobacterales; family Enterobacteriaceae; genus Klebsiella; species Klebsiella sp. DY2415. Next base: position 3,060 of record NZ_CP111116.1, read on the forward strand.
AGCCCCTACAATACAATGTCTAGCCAATGTTGAAATGTCGTGCTGAAAACCAGACAGAGATGACGTTTGGAGAGTCTGGGCAATGCCTTCTTTAATCTTAGTCAGGTTTGGAGGATGGTCGCGGATGCCAGGCTTTCTCGGCTATCATTAGTTTCCGTACGGTCTCTTTTGAAATCCGGACACCGTATTCTGTGGTCAGTATTCGCCAGATGGCTGACGGATTCATACCCCGGCCGCGTGAGCGAATAAGCTGCAGGGTCTGGTCTCTGATGGTGGCGTTTAACTGATGATTGCCTGGCTTTCCACGGCGCCGGCTGACCAGACCGGCTGGCCCCAGCTCGCGGTAGCGTTTAATCAGACGGGAGCACTGACGACGGGTGAGCTCCATGGACTCTGCCACTTCTGCCAGCGTAATTTCCCGCGCCATATAGGCTTCAATCAAATCCAGGCGTAGCGCTTCGTGCAGTGTCAGGAGCACTGGTTTGTTGTCGTCCATTTTTCTCTCATCTGTCGGCCATATCAGATCCGCAGGTGAGGGAAGGGCTCATCGCTTCAGGCTGGGGATAAAATCCTGCGGACTGGCCAGCACCGGGTTGATCGCCCTGAGCTCTTCCAGTGCACGCTCCTGAGCGCGCCTGCGGGGCATTTTTGTACTGCGCATTCGCTTTCCTTCAGCCTCCAGCTCGTCCTGTTTCTGCTGTGCCAGCCTCAGAACGGCACCCAGTCGTTTGTTATCGACAACAGCTCCCTGATCAACGCAGGTCAGTTTATCGAAAATCTTATAACCTAGTGGCCGGTGCTGATGCCGGAAAGCAATGCTTCCGTCAGGGTAATCATAAACGGTAATTTTTTCACCTGCTATGCGCGTATTTTGTTCGGTGGGTTCAATGATATACATCACTTTATCATACTGAAAAGTCAGTGCTTTCGATAAGGTCCGCAGCTCCTGCCAGGCGAAGATATCATTCAGCTCCAGTGGACTCTGTGTGACCACACGGTGCAGATCTTTAGGGTATTTTGCCGGCCGGGAGAAACGACGGTTAAAATCGGACATGAAATGTTCAATCCACTGATTGGCTTCAGCAACCGAGCTGATGTTCTGCAGGCGCATCTCTTTAATCAGGCGATCCTGGAGCGTTTTATTTACCCGTTCCACGCGACCTTTTGCCTGGCTGCTGTTGGCACAAATCAATTCGATCGCCAGTTCCCGGAGAGCCCGTCCGAACTGGGTTGTGCCGGTACGTCGGCTTTCCGGTCCGCTGACCCTGAACACCGCATGCTTGTCGCTGTAAAATGCGACAGGTTTACCATGTTTATCAATGTATTGCCGGGTAGCCATCATGTAGTCAAACGCGTTTTCTGAATCACAGAATCGCAGGTGCATCAGGCGACCGGTGGCGTCATCCATGAAGACCAGAAGACAGCATTTTGGGGCTCTGCTTTCGAACCAGTCATGGTGAGAGCCATCGATCTGAACCAGTTCGCCGAGACAGTCGCGACGATAGCGTGGCTGGTAAACCCGGGTTCGCCGGCGGGAATGAGGACGCCAGAGACCGTCGGCTGTCATCCAGTTACGGACGGTTTCAACGGAGAGATGAATATGATGGCGTTCAGCCAGTTTTTCGGTTGCGAGCGTTGGGCCAAAATCTGAATAGTGGCACCGGATCAAATCCAGGGCTTTACAGCGTGTTTCTTCATCGATCCGGTTGTTTGCAGGACGTCCACGGCGGGAAGATGCAAACGCGGTTGCGCCATCTGTCCGGTACAGGCGCACAAGACGCTGCACCTGACGAACGCTGAGCTTAAGTATGTCTGCTGCGTCGCGCTGAAGCAAAGCCCGGTCAAATACTCGCTGAATGATGCCAAGCCGGTAAAGTTCTTTGTCTGTCATAGTCACCAACATAAGATCGCGGTCCTGTGCTGAGCAAAATGAAGGCTTAGCGTACACGACGCGTGTGAATTGTGCTGAGACGACAATAACGCTTTGTGCTGACACACTTACTTCGCTTAATGCGTTTTATGTTAAATATCAGTTAGTTACGTGAATTTCATGATGCCAAAAAATAAATTTCTCTAAAAGTAACTTTTAGAGTCTGGAGGCCCTTCGGCCTAAATTTTTCTGCGGTAGTCTGGTTGTGGTGGCCAGCAACAACTGTTGGTCAGTTGCAACTGAACAGAATTGGGATCATTGATATGATGGATGATGAAATAAGCAGCTCACCGCCCCTGTGGCGTAAAATCCTCCACGGCGTCCAGGATGACTGGCTAAATTCGCTGGGATATCCGGCCACATTGCGCCGTCGCCTAAACAACGGGATTTTGCCAGTGAGTCACCCGCAACTGCGGAACACGTTCTGGCTGCGTTCCGTGGTTTGTTGGCAAACCTGGCTCGAATACGAAAAACACTGTATTCGCTACCTGCGTCCCGGCCACGACGGTGATTATGATTACCTCCAGCGCCATATTCCTCAGCTGGATGGTCTGATAAACAGTGAGACCTCAGAAAGTTTTTGTTGTGATATTACGGCCGTTGGGGGACTGAGTGCGTCGAGTGATTGTGACCAGGAACTCTCCAGCCTGGATGCGTTTGCGCAGCAGTGTTGCCAGGAATTGGCAATACCACTGACCAGAGATCGGTTAAACCGTAATCTCAGCCACCACGGCTTACGGCTGTCAGAGATGGTATTCAGCCAGTTTACCTGGATGCCTGCCCGGCTATACTGGAACAATGTCGACGGCGCCCACCATTTTGCAGCAGCCCGTTTCCTGGCAACACAGTTGAGTCAGCCGGTTTCTCTGACAGGCCAGTTGAACACCTATAGTATAAATCCGCAAAAAATACGGCAGCTGACGGCGCAGTGGGATTTGTTCCTGGTACCGGAGGGAATTGTCTATGGCGAATTTAAAGACGCGCTATTGCGACTGAAATGCCCGTTTGGCGTATCCAATCCTCCTCACTGGGAAAATGGAGACGAGCAGCATTTCCGGGTTATCTGGCTGGAGCGGCACCAAACGGCTCCGGCGCGCGTATCACGCCTGCTGGCGCAGGCAGGATTTCCGTCACTCAGTCAGCAGCTGAGTGAGCTGAAATAGTCCAGGGCACGAGTAAAAGTTACTTTTACCAGGATAAACACAGGGGCGAGGTCGTCGCCCCATCTTTAGTCTATTTCACAAATTTCCATACACTAGGGGGGATTTTGTCATACAATTTCCCCATTGTCAGCTCTGCCAGGCGATGATCCACGGCAGCGTTAAAATGCTCAAGTTCAGAATCTGAAAGCGAATACTTATTTTTTTCAATAACCTTTTCCAGCGTTTCCCCTGAAGTACAGCGCCTCAATCGTAAAATCCATTCATTTTTGGTCATTTTTTCTCTGCAGGTTCTGTGTACTGTTTGAAATTCTAATATTCTAAGTATTAAAGTCAGTCATCAACGGACTATTATCTTTGTACTCTTTTACGAACAAACCATTTTGCGTATATGAGATAAACCACAGAAGTTAGAACTGCGGACAGACTATATATCCACATAACAGGAATCTCATTATAAAAACTTATCGACTGGCCGCTTTTATCTTCCAGAACCAGAATTGCTTTAAAATATTCAGTCACCTGAAAGAACTGGTAGAAGGGTTCCATCAAAACATACACAGAAAATAAATTAAGCAGATATTTTAAAGTCAAATCATGCTCATGCCCGTTGAAGGGAGCATGCTGCGCAAAGCAGGCCACCCATCCCGAAAAGACCAGAATACATATCGCTGAATAAACCACTGCCCATACCGCTGCTTTCATAACTGCCCCACATATTATTGTTTGTAGATAACGCACGTGGCATTCAGGTGTTCAAGCCTGAGGCGTTCTCTTTCAGATAGTCACTGATACTGAGGCTGGACAAACGAATTTTATCAGAAATTTCCCTGAACTGCTCCTCCCACCCGGCCTGCAGCTCCCTGATGGCTGCTATCTGGATAGCAACACTGAAAGGTGTTCTGCCCAGTTTCTCGGAAAGCCAGAAAAGATGCTTGTTAATCTCTTCGTCCGGGACCGAATCGAGCGCATCACTCAGTAAGGTTTTTTCGTCTTCCTGCCAGGGATGACCGGCTCGCGGAAAACGCGGATCAGGCTGGCGGTCTTTTTTCTCCCTTTTTTCCCGTCTGGCAACGGTCGGCGCTTCGCCTTTTTTCATGCCGACGCGCGCTTTCATGGCGCCGATGGCGGCGACGGCCAGCACCAGCGTTTCACGCTCCTTGCGCGTGAGCAGGCTGTCCTCGCAAATCAGGGTGTTCAGGTTATCGATCAGCGTATTCAGTCCGGGTTCAGTGACTTTCATTTTATGCTCCTGTTCCTTGTGTGGTGGCGATCAGTCCCGGCTCTCATTCACCTGGACGGTGACCGGCAGGCCTGCATCAAAACAGGTCTGATACCAGCTGGCCACCTGCAGGGGATCGCCCTCTTTTATCCGGCGTATGCCGCCGGCATCCGTCAGCTGCAGACAGGTGGTCCCGTCCAGACGGATCACGTAGGCCGCTTCCCTGATGGTGTAATAGCCGTCATCCAGCTGCAGCTCCACCGCATCACCGGCAGCTGTCTGGCGTAACGGCAGACGCCGGACGTCTGTCAGCCGTTGTCGTGCCGTTTCAGCCTCGCGTTCTTCCAGGTAGAGCGGTTCTGCAATCCCGCGACCGGCCTCCGTCAGCTCGACGGCCAGCTGCAGGTTCGGGGCGCGCAGGGTGTGCAGCCAGCCCGCGGCTTCCATGCGCCGGCAGGAGGCACGCAGGTTCGGCCCGTACACCGGGGCGTCCCCGCCCTGCTCCAGCACCCGCTCAATATCCCTCGTGGCCACCGGCCCCGGACGTTTCGCATCGAGGGCGGCCAGCACTATCAGGATCCGCCGCTGCAGTGGCGACGGCCGGCGGGAGGTTATGGCTGCCATGAGCGTTGCTCTGCCGTCGGGGCGCGCAGGATCATTTCAGTCAGCCGCAGCTGGTCTCTGTCGGTGACGTCTTCCGGGGCACGCCCCGCCAGCGCCAGGTGGTACCAGAGTTCAATGGCACTGCGTGCCCGGGCAATCTCCGCATCGGGGTTGTTGCAGTCTGCGCGGCCGGCTCGTTCGAGACACCCGTTAATGAAGTCTTCCGTGTCGGCGGTCATCGTTTCATAGCTGAGGCGAAAGTATACTTTTTCATCCATCCTGCACGCTCCGTCTGATAATGTCTGGTTAAGTGTAAAGTCATATCATGTATAGTTTATTGCTAATCAATTAAATATCATATTAGATATGATTTTATTATTAATGATAAATATCATTCTTAGTATGATTTTATGCATGTTCGTTAATTATCATATCTACTGCGTGTTTTCCGCCGCGCAGATCCGATTTCTGGCTTAAGCGGATCCGTACGTCTTCTTTTATGAATGATAGCCTTCCCCTATATCGTAATTTTTCTGCCCCTCTGTGCATTACAAGCCGTTGTTTAACATTCTCAATCGTTTATGCTTTGAGGGTCTGTCAGCACAGCGACAGATACATCGTCCTGCCGGGCATTCAGTCCGGGGGACAAAACATCAAAACGATGGAGATTAAGCCTATGGCTTATGTAAATCCTTATATGAAAGGCGGCGGAAAATATGAGTTTAAAATCAGGGGTAAACCCAAACGACGAAGTTAATCAGACTGTTGAAACTTCTCTAAATGCAGGCATGAATGAACAGGACGTGGCATCTCTCGATAAAATCGGGAAGTTACAGGACGAACAGCTCCAGCGGTGCGGAATGACTGTGCCATCAGGAACTGAGGTGTTCCGGCTTCAGCTCGGTAGTCACGGCGGAAGCAGTGTCTTTTTCAATCGTAATGGCGAGGATTGCCGTTACAGTCTTAATGATGGTGAGAATGGCTCCATGTACGTGGCCAAAACTCCCGACACGGCAATGAAGGAAGTGTTTCAGCATAAAACAGGGCTCAGGGAATCAGATCTCGATAATTACATGATGGGTACAGTAGTCATTGAGAAAGATATTCGGGTCCTTCAGGTCAGTAAGCTGATTAAATGCAGTGATTTAAGGTTGAATGATGTAACCACATCAACACGTGCAGTGACTCATCAACTGGCTGAAAAAGTTCATTCAGCAGGGTTTGACGGAATGGAGTTTCCGTCAAATGTTACCAGTGACCCATGCCTTGTGCTATGGCATGACGATGCGGCCGGAACCGGGCTGGCCACAACCCGGAGCCAGACAAGTCTCAGTCAGTTTGAGTATCAGGGTAAGGAAGCGGCAGATATTCTTGTTTATGACCTGGGAATTCCTGTTGAGGAATAACTGATAAAGGGGGGGGCAAGCACCCCCTTTCATTAAACGGCGTTCTGTGTGCCATAGTTGCGAGCCAGCCGGCGTAATTCATTCATCACTTTTTCATCCGGATTGCCTTTCAGAACCTCGGCGACGGTAAACGAACGCCCTGCAGGGTTCAGCCCATCTAGGACAGTATTTCTCTGTTCCATAAAGAAAGAATATTTCATTCGGTCACTGAAGCTGCTCAGCATAGTCAGCAGTTCGGCCACACCCCGGAGCACGCCTTTGTCCGAGGTCCCTTCCTCATCCGTAAACTGAAACACCGGGTAGTAAAACTCACCGTCAATATCAAGAGCAAGTAACTGATCGGTATCTTTCCAGGTTTTAACTGTGGTTTTACTCTTGCCCACCATTTCTGCAGCTTTAGCTGAGGTGTAAACCCCGCCGTCATTTTCCAGTCTCTGAAGGAAAAGGGCCTTACTGTGTAAACGTCGCTGCTGACGTTTTTTTTCCGGCGTCAGGCTGTTAACAGCGCGATTTTCAAGTAACTTCAGGATGACATCCATGGTAAAAACCGCATCGGTCTTCCCCATACTTTCAGGAGCAATCGGTGTTTTACCTGACCGGACTTCCTCAGCCAGGTCATGAATAAAATTCTCAAGACGCTCTGCAGCAATGCTGTTGTCCAAAAAATTATGCATAGTGGAGGAACGATCATTACCGTTTCGTTTTTGAGTTGTTGTGTTCATAAAACCTCCTTTTCGATTTTATGTCTTATAGACTACGTTAAATCGTTAAGTTGCGCAAGTTTTGTTCTCACTCCACCTTTCATAGTTTTTAACTATTGATTTTTGGATTTTCTTTTCGGTCTTACTTATTTCTTCATTTTCAGATCCGAAAAAAGGTTAAACCGGAAGAAAAAGCAGACCTGATGACGGTCTGCTTTTAAGTCTTATATGGGATTGAATCCTTCAGTTCCTGAGACTCATCAGATGGCGTTAAGCCACATCATCCCGTATTTTTGCTCACGCGCTTCGAACGCCTGGCGTCCCCCTTCAAGCACGTCACATATAGCCTTGCGCATACTGTTCGGCGCCCCGTGATCTCCGTATTCCAGCGCTCCGCTACGGTAACTGATAACTTCATCATTGTTGGCCGCGATGATGACCTGTTCAGCATCACAGTTAACCACCAGGTTGGCGTTATGCGTCACAATGATGACCTGTCGGTACTGTTTTATTTTTCTGAAAAGTGGGACCAGACTGTGCATGATGAATTCATTATCCAGGTCATCTTCCGGCTGATCAAAGACAAACGGCGATCCGAAGGCATCTGTCGCCAGTTTAAGGCAGACATAGAAGGTCCCCCGTTGCCCGGCTGACAGTTTTTCGACGGTTTTACCTTTGTATTCAAATTCCGCCCTGACGTTCAGATAGCGCTGGATCTGCTCCGGACTGAACAGATAACTGATAAGTGCATCCGGTCCCTGACTGTTAAAATATTCGTCGCGCCAGAAAAACGCCTCGATGGTTAGTTTATTGTCCGGACATTCCGGCAGAACCAGCATGGGTTCATTTGCCAGCAGGGCCCGGAACTCATCAATGCTGCTGATCCTGAATACCTCCCGCAACCTATCCTGGGTAGTCAGCTCCCCGGCCGCCCTGAACCGGCCTCGGTTCAGACAACTGAGCATCCCGTTGTAAAAGGCAGTGACATCAAAGTGAGGCTGGCCGTAAATGCGGATATCCGTAAGAATGTCCTGTATCAAGGCCTGCTGATCCTGCGTCAGATGAGGTTTTGTGGTCAGCGATGCGAAAGCCGTGTCGATCACGCCCTGTCTTGACAGCAATCCATCCATGAATTCAGCCGCAAGCCTGGTGCGTTGTTCCAGTCCGCTCCGGTACAGTGTCTCCTGATGTCCGATTTCACGCAGATGAGTTTCCGCCAGCTCCGTCTGGAGCTGATATTCATGTACCTTTTCCAGCAACCCGGTAATGTCCTGTCCCAGCCCCTGCTCGCGGAAAGTACCGATAATCTCGTCGTTATCGCGACCAAACTGTTCGGTCTGCTCCTGCACGGACAGCAGTCTGCGCTCAATAACCCCTGTCTGGGCAGACAGATCCACGAGCGGGATCGCTTCATGAGCAGTATCCTCTGCATTAATCGCCGCAATTCTGGCATTCAGATCCTCTGCGGTCGTCACAATGTCCGCACGCACACTCGTCAGTTTATCCCGCGTCTGAATCAGTAATGTCTGGCGCCGGCTGTTTTCGCGAAACGTCTCAATCAGTGCCTTATTGCGGTCACTAGTGAGAACCTCAATCTTTTCCTGAGCGGCTCTGATGATATTCAGCTGAAAATGACGCGTATTCACCGGCTCTGAATACGCACTCCGGTACAGGCTGAATTCACGCCAGGCACGCCAGGCACTGAGGTTTTCCGCCAGCTGTGCGGCCGTATTGCCCGCCTCATGGGCCGGTGTCAGCCTCAGCATTTTCTTTATCTCATCGCTGATGAGCCCCGGCTCCTGACAGAGCTTTTTGATTTCGCCCTGAGACACATGCAAGTACTCATACCCTTCAGAACGGGCATCAAAACGGATCTTCTCACCATTGGCCTTATCCAGCTCAATACTCATATGCTGAACATTCACATCACGCTGATCGCTTCCCCGGGCCGCCGCCCCGGCAAAACGGGAACGGAGCGCATCAAGCAGCAGACTTTTACCTGTTCCCCGGCCGCCAATGATGGCCACCATATCCTGACTGAGGGGGATGGACAGTTTCCTGAAGCTGATTTCCTGGCCATCAAAAATCGTCCCTTCAACATCAATCTGACTGAAATGCGCTTTTGGCGTAAGCTCTGCCAGCCACTCCTCCCCTATCCTGAGGCGGGCTTCAGGCTCCAGCAGTGCCTGGCGTAGCCCCTCGAAGGTCGGAAGCGCCTTTACCCAGGTGTAGCGGCTGCCGATATCCTCCATCCGGTGGGCATCGGAGCAGAGGAAGACGGGTTTGACGCTGGCGCCATCATAACGATCCGTTCTCAGAAAGAATTCACGATCGCCATTCCCGCCAAAAATCATCTGTCCCTGACGGTCGATTTCGGTTGCTATTGCCGCAGAACGGCCATTCGCATCCGGCCGGTAACCGCCATACCCGTTAGGACAGACCGCCACCAGATAATCCCTGAATGGCCGGAATGATGCACTGAGGTGTTCAAGCAGTGTACTGAACGCCACCACAATGGTATCCACGCCATGACCGCTCTCCGCAACACTCTTTTCGCAGCAGTAAATGGCTTTTCTGTCACCGTCAGTTAACCTGAGCGGGAAACGGGACAGGGCTTCATTAATACGCTCAGTGCTGATCCTGTCGGAGAAAAGAATATGAACATTAATAAAGTCCCCGGCCTTGTTCTGTTGATCAAGGCGAAACTCAACATTTCCCAGTACCGTGATATTCAGGTTCTGGCGGGCAATTTCTTCCCGTATCATTTCCAGCTCATTCTGCCGGAAATAAAAATAGTTGGTCACGGCGATGAGGGAAAGTTGCTTTTCCCCGAGAAGCTGAACATAGCGCGCGATATCACACTGGCTGGCATAACCATTGGCCTGCCATGTCACTGGACTGTGAATATGTAAATCCCATTTATTCCATTCTGAACCTTTCACCGGGGGGATCCTTATGATGAGAATTTCTCCCCCATCATAGTGAGGATATCGCTATGCTGCCATGTGATTTCACGGTGGCGTCTCAGAAACATCTGTCTGCGGTGATAGTCATATTTTCGTCAACAATTCATCATATTTCTGAACTGAAATGCAATAATTCACTTTTCACAACAATCAGTCTATTTTTGTGTTTATCCTGCAATAATCATTCTTCTTTGCACTGCAGATCCGAAAAATACCAGTTCCGGATCTAAACTCTGAACTGACCTGAAGAATGCAAGATTGAGATTTTTACAGAAATACTCTTCTCACAGGACGTATGATGAAGAGGTTGACCACCCACATATCAGGAACGCTATGTCTGGCATACTGCTTAATCGCCTCACTACTAAAGTCAGAGCACAACTCAAACGCACCCTCAAAGGAAATAAGACATATAAGAAGCATCGCTGGAACCTTGTTGAAAGGGCGCAGGTTTACTGCTCCACGCATTATCTGAAGGCCATGTTTTTGCTCTGGTCTATGGCAGGCAGTGCTGTCCTCATAGCGATAGGCTTTCGTGCTGAATTTAGTATCTTTGCGGCTAATTACCTAAAAAACGTCACTAAACTTCCTGAATGGATGTCAAACCTGCTGGGCGCCCAGCTGACGATAATCGGGATTGTGTTCCCACTTGTTGTCGGACTGATCAGTGTGCTCTTTCAGAAAAAATCCTCGCGAATCCACATTCAGACCGCCTATCAGTTGCATTCGGGTTATATGTTTGCAGGACTCAGTGGGCTATCACTTGCTGCTTTTATACTGATAAGTGGGTTATTTTTATCTGCCGGTGACAAATATCTTGATACGGCATTTGCGGTTACGGCCTTAATCTGGATGCTTTTCAATATTGTACTTTCGATATGGTTCTTTATTACCAGCCTTAACATTTTAGATGACAAGAAACGCGATCACCTCATGCTGAAGTATTTTCAGTCCCAGATTGTAGAAAATCATATTCTGCGTTCCCTTAAATACTCATGGATACAGTATCCTGGTTCACACATAGGTAAGGATTATATAAAGGGAATAACCATTCTTCCCTACTCTGTCTCAAGCGAAGAAAGTATGGACTCGGTTAAATTCCATATTGAGGATCATATCGAAATCAGCGATGTGTATCTTGGACCACTAAATTTTCTTTTACACCGGCTGAAACCTGTGCAGAATAAGAATGGCTCGATTGTTATTCTGCCGTCCCTGGCAAAAAGGGATAACAAAATAACACTGTTTTCCTCAACTGACGTGATTATCCCTGGGTGGTGGCCGTTCTTTTTCAGACAATGTTTTATAAAAGGCCCGAAAGTAAACTGGAAAGAGTACAGACACATTACCCGTGATTTTTATGGTGAGGTTTATGATGCTCTGGGAGACAAAAATATAAGTACCTTTATCATCGCAACAGACCGGCTGATTGATACATACACAACATTGAAAAAAAGCTTCCGGTATGCTGATGGAAACTATATTGATGAATGTCATGGTTCAGGTATGTCATTTACATTCAGCCAGTCATTCTATCATGATTTTTACAGTTTCAGTAACGAGGTGGTAAAGTCACTGGAAACAACGGGTGAATATTTCCGTAAAATTATTGATGTACCATTCTCTGTATATCGTGATTCAGACAGCCGTGAAATCGTCGATTTTCAGCAGTGTATGGAATCTCTTTTCTACGTATGGTACGTGTTGAACAACTGGAAAAGAGGATATGCAGAAACTCTGTCGGTCAGTCAGGAGCAACGTCACAGGGAAGTTGTCAAAGATTTTATAGGTGAATGGGAAAGCTGGTACATGTGGCGACGTATTAAGGCCCGTGGCGAGAACCGGTTTGATGATGACTCGGCCGAACTACTTTATCATCTTTATGAGACAGCCCGGATAGTCATGACGGCTGTGATGTCAGACGACCGCTATGCCTCAGATCACAGTGCGGATATGCTTTTACTCTGGTTCAGCCGGAATCGGTTTGAACAGCACTTTGAACAATACCGCTGGCACAGCTTTTTCCTGACGCCGTCGTATCTTACTCAGGCATCTGACAAACCGGCCTGGCAGGCCATCCTCAGAGGAAATGCATATTCAGAAAAAGCTGCACGGGCAATCATTTTTTTCAATGCACTGACAGATATTCGACTGCTTACTGCCGGATATATTCTTTCGCATGTTCAGCAGAAAAAAAATGTACGTCTGAAAAATGTTATAAAGCGACTTCTTACTTCTGAACCTGTCTATCCGACAGGTGCGCATGATCTCATGACGACGTTGTTAACTTCTTCGACTGATATTATTGATATTATTATCAGGCTGGAATGTCGTCCGTGCGACAGTGAGGATTCCTGGTACAAGACGATGTCTAATCTCGTAAAGGCGTTTTCATCATTTAATGAAACTGAGATCATATCAGGACGTATCTATATGGGAACCTATGAAGATGTCAGGAATATTTATGCCAGTTATGCAGATATCGCTTTTTATCTTTCCGCTAAGTCCCTGCCTGTCACCCAGCGCGTAAGGATGGCACTGAACGACAACCTGTTTACTTATCATCAGAAGGAACAGATTATTTATCAACTCCAGTGTTTCAAACGCCGTGAAGACAGCCCATCGGATGGATATTTAATGTCTGATAAAGCCTTTAAAGATAAGATTGTCCGTTTTAACGAAACCCTCGATGCCTATATTCAGGCTTTCAGCCGGAGCATGCATTCAGAGCTTCTTAACGCTGAGATTGATACTGAGCTGCTGAAAAATACCGATCTTACTCTTACCCGAGAACTACCCTTAATGCTTGCCCGGGATGCACTGCTTTCACAATTTTCTTACAGTACATCAAACAGCGGGGAGATAGCGTGGACAGCCAAGTCAGTTAACGGAGGCATGTCCAAAGATATCTTAGCCCGTGGGATCAGCAGCACTAATTCGGTAATACTGACACCTGTTTCTGACATTAAACAGACTCTGCTTGGTGATGTTTACCATGGACTGAGTCAGCTGCAGCCCCTCCGGACAATCAACGTCCGCGACGAATATGAACTGCTGAAGCATTTAAGGGAGATGACTGCCGACAACGAAGACTATACGCTGATTTTCTTCGGAACCCATCTGGGAAGCGAGCTACGTGAGATGAGCTACCACGCAGAAAGGTTTGCGGAACTGGGGATCATACTGGATATGAAGAGTGATCTCGATGGCCTTATGCCAGTCAGGGTTAATAACTGTGGAATCTATCAGGTATGGGATAATGATGGAGGATATTACTCCCTGCTTGTCCGGAACAATGTCTTTGGATCCCTTAACATGCTGAGCGATCCCGACGGACAGCCTTTCAGTACCTCATGGCATGCAAGTGATGAAGACCCTCTGTCGGGCTGGGTGACTACCAGCTGGAAACAGGAACTCGGGATTAGTGGTTCCGTCGTGGCAAGATTTAATCACTCCTGACCAGTCTGGCTGAACGGCGCGAGAATGCCGTTCAGCTATTATTGTTGCTGTAAAGTTAATTATTAACCGCTAATTTTATATAAAAACAAATATCTGATTTTTGCAACAATCACCTCTCACTAGTGCGTTATCAGCATCAATAGCTTTCTTCCACTCCCAAGATCCGAAAACCAGTGAAACCGGAAGCAGATACCGGCCATGAAAATGGCCAGTTCCGTTCCGGAACATAAGAAAGACAGGGGGACATGAAAAAGAAAGAACTAGTTTCTGACTGAAAATAACTCGCCGATGCGAGGATGTGTATTAAAAATGGCGCCCTGCAGCGCCACCATTTCATTCCATTTTTGCGACAAACGCTCACCGTCAGCCAGGATGGTTACCTTCAGATGTTCGCGTGCTCCAAGTAACCTCTCCATGTCTGAGACGAACTGCACGGACGTGCTGTCAAGCCCTTCCAGCTTCTTCTGGAGAATGAGATCGCTCTGCAGCATCGCTTCCAGAGAACACGCTGCATCTATACTGTGGGTAAAGGCATCTTTCATGGCATTCATGCTGTCTGAATAAGCCGGGGACACATACAGGCCGTAGGTCCGCAGCCGAAAATCAGCCTGTTCGATACTGTCTTTCCGTTCTTTTTCATTAAGGATGGCACGGGATAATATGGCTATTTTCCGGGCATAGTCCGCACTGCTTGTATGATTATAGATTTGCAGAAATTCGTTATAGCAGGACAGCGCCTGGTTCATGCTGCGTAACAGCGGATTCTGAATGCCGAGGTAAATATAATGTTCGTTCACCAGACAGATGGCCACTTTATAACCTTCTTGGGTCGTCAGTTGTGGAACCCATTTCCGTGCGGTCAGGTACGCCCCTACCGCGGCAGTGGCCATAACACCATTAAACAGCATCGATACCCAGGCAGCCACGTCACCATTTTTCACCGCCTGTCCCGAGATGGTGGCGAGCAGAATAACCGCACTAAAAAAGACGACAACTGTCCACAACCATCGTTCACCGTCACGGTGTGACCGGCGGTATCTCCCGGATATAGCAGGTTGTGGCGGCTTCGCTTTTAGAGCGCTATCAACGAAGGTTACGGGGCCCTCTTCGCTGTCTGGAATCGGGGTAACCGGCTCAGTCATGATCACCTGGCTCCGCCAGGCAGACGGTAAAATCCCCCTTCCCGTCAGGGGTGAAGCTAACGAGTTGTTCATGATCGCTGTAATAGAGCGCGACTTCCTGCTCCTGTGGCGACAGCGCGGAATACAATTTACCCTTCAGGTTGGGCAGGAGTGCCTTATATTCTTTTTCCTTTTCCATATTTTCCTGTGCTTCCCGTTCGTTTTCTTCCTCCGTGAAAGCAGTACTAAAGCCAAACAGATCATTGAATAAATGCTCACGGAGGCGCGGTTCAAGCGACTTACGGATGGCTTCTCTGCAGACGTCGTTGGTAAAGGTCCTCCAGAGCGGTGAATACAGTTCGGCCTTCTCAACAAAATTACGCGTATGGATACCCGCAGCCGGCCATCCTTGTGTGACTTCAGCCCAGATATTGTCGGCCTGTTTTTCCCAGACCGTGGGTTTGACGGACATCGAGGCGAGAATATCGTTATCCGTAATGTTACCGATACCGTTCAGGATCGCCAGACGGAGCACTTCCACCTCTTTCACTGGTTGCTGGGTCAGAGTCACACAGCGGACGTAGAGATCGTCCAGCTGCGCGGCGGTGTTGTCGTCTATGTGTTTCGTAGGCATAACCACCTCACATTCAGTAATTAATGAAAAATAGGTTCACATTCCTAACTTATAAGTTTATAAGTTTATAAGTTTGTTTTGTTACCATATCATAAAATAATTTTGATGCAATGTGTTCTCAGCTATGTCAGGTGTCAGGAGAAGTGTTTTCTCACTCAGATCCGAAAAAAGGTAGTTCCGGATCTCCGTCAGACCCACCGGCGCTCTGCGGCCCCCTGACACAATATGTAGCGGTGTTATCAGCTGCTGGTTACGCTATATGTTGTGTTAACCCCCTGCCCCGTGACCGCCCGCTCAACACCGGAAAAGGGCGCTTTGCTTATTCCCTGACCGTGGTACACCTCCGGAAAGTTGTGATAAGAAAGAAAGTCGGATCTGACCGGAACGGCCATTCGGTAATTTAAATGAATGACTATATTACTGCTTATTATTTTAATTCGATAAATTCACTTTCGTGAAAGTCACTGTCGCGACAGAGTGGCACTCATCTGACGATGATTGAGGTGTGGTAAAATTGCACGGCTAACTATTCAACTGAGGAAAGGACATGTTTACTGCCCTGAACGATAAAAACACTTTCGGTTACCCGTTTGAGAAGATCCGTAATGCTATCGCTGTACCTAGTGAAAAAAACGTTGATGCTGCCACCAGTTTCGGTCTTGAAGTCCTCAGCCGGAGGTATGATGCTTTTCACCAGGAGCTGGATGCGGCCGGTGAGCTGGGGAACTGGGAATACGATCTCGATACCTACATTCACTGTATTGCGGTGCTGCAACGTTACTTCACCGGCAATCCATCCGGGCTCACAGAACGTGATGCCCGGATTTACAGCCATTACCTGCAGACTGAGCACAAAAGGTTTGTGAAGCTTGCTGAAGAGCTGGCTGCCGGCCGCTGACTAAGGACAGAGGGCGGGATTTCGAACAGACCATCGGTATAGATAAAAGTATGAAAAAGAAAAAAGCGTCAGAACCGGGGTTACTGGCAAGCGACAGCGACTGGCACAATAACGCATGTTTGAATTACATGCCTGATCACGGCACAACTTACACCGAAGGTTACCGGCGGGCTGCTGACATTCTGATTAAACACATTGATGAATCCGGGCTGGACCAGGATTTTCTGGTTTATCCGGTGTTGTTTCTCTACAGGCATCACATCGAACTCCTTATCAAACAAATTGTCGGACTGGCTTTGGTACTATCAGAAGAGCCGGATACAGACCAGTACAAAAAAGATAACCATAACCTGAATACCTTATGGCTGCTGGCAAAGAAACTTCTCCCTGAAGTTAATGACAGCCATCGATCTTCTAATTTTCGACTCATCAAGGAAGTCGTTAAAAAGCTTCACAATGCGCACAGGCTAGTAACGGATTTGCGTTATGCCCGGAGAAATGACGACACGCGGAGCTTTGAAGGAATTCAGGATGTCAACACCAGTTGCTTTAGAGAAAAATGGAAACGGCTTCCTATTCACTAGATGCAATAGATAGCGGTCCTCGTTATCTGCTGAAGCAAATATTGGAATTGCATTCAACCCTCAACGACTTCTGATTTTCAAGACAGTGTCTACTTGTACATAACACATATCTGCAGCACTGTGCTGAATTAGGGCCAGATGGCACTCCAGCCCCCTGAGGTAGGGACACATCTTCAAAGATTCCAGGTTTTTTCTACTACTTTCATCAATGCCATCTCTGGAAGGCGCTGAGTAGTTATCCGCAGCAACCAGCAGAGTTATGTTGCAGACGAATAATGCTATCTACCGGATACTGGCAGCCCCGACTCCTCTGTACTATGAGACAAAGCTCGCTCATCTCAGTAAATATTACATTCGGTGTTCCGTGTTTTTGCATCAAATCACATCCTGGTTTCTCTGTTATTTAAGCAGTTCAGAACGACTTTTCAGTAACGCTTTCCCCTGCGCCAGCAGCAGGTGATTACACTGCCCTTCAATTTCTACCAGCTGATCGGCAAGCAATTGCTGAGTGTTTGCGCTGAAAGTGCCGGTCAGTTCAATTCCCGGATGGTAAGTTTTCTCGCTTCTTCCAGCGGAAGCGCTCTGGAGTAATACCAGCCCTGAGCATAACTCTGTGGCCAGAACGTCTTCAGATAGTTCACCTGCTCCTGAGTCTCTACACCCTCAAACACAATCTTATCTGCAATGGAGCGGAACATCTCATGCAGTCCGGGAAGAAGATCATATCGTAAAGATTCAGTACCAATAGCACTAGTTAGCGATTTGTCTATTTTTATTTCATCTACATCAAGCGCAGCTACCAGATTAAGATTAGAATATCCTGTCCCAAAGTCATCGATGGCAAACCTGACACCATGATTTTTATATTTATCAATGTGAATTTTCATACCTTCAAAATCCCCTCCTTGACGCTCCGTAATTTCAAGAAGGATTGTTTTATATGGGATGTTATATTCAGAAATTAATCCTAGTAGTTTATCCCTGAATTTTTCTGAGTCAAGATCGCTTGGATTAATGTTTACGCTCAAAAATATTTCATTCTGAATAGCAGTATGGATAAATTCTCGGATAGCATGGTTAATGACGAATAAAGTCACATCCTCCTGCAACCCTTCCCTTTCAGAAAGCGGTATAAATACTTCAGGGCTAATATTCCCGAGTCTTTCATCTTTCCATCTGAGCAAGGCCTCAAATCCGCAGATCTGTCCGTCTTCAATTCTGTAAATAGGTTGATAGACCAGCGACAGGGCTTCATTTTTCAAAGCCTTTACAAACCTTGCAGATAGTGAACTATTGAGTTCTGCTCTGTTCATAATGAGAATATAAATCATTAAACCGGAAAGTAGTGACACTGTTACTAATAACATTTGTATGCTCCAGTGCTCTGAAAATATCCCCGTAAAATACCCACCTCCTGCAACACAGAGATCATAATGTAGGCTACATGCCCTAAACACTCTAAACCTTAGTGGAACGCTATCATGCCGATCAAGAAGAGGAGCATCAGGTCCTATATTGAAGTAATGCCTGTCATGCTTACTATTTCCGACAACAGCGCTAAAGTTTTTTGAATACATATCAGTTTCGAATCGTCTGAAGACAAATGGTGATAGGGTCACCATAATACCTTCAGAAATATATCCATTGACGGATATATCATCCATAAGCTTAATACCAAAAAGCCACACTCCTTCACGCGAAGGCCATTTTTTATCAAAATGTTCCAGACTTAAGGTGGGACGTAAACTCCCCCACAGAGCACTACAGGCTAATTCTCCTTTTATGATGTAGCCAACATCTTTAATCAACGGATAGGGCCATACTACAACCCGAAGATGTAAGATATTTTCATTAGTACATGGACTGTCTGCTATATTCACATGTGACTTTGCAGCAGTCTTGACAGATTCAGTCTGAACTAGGAGCGATTCAGAGCGAACAAGCACATCGGAAGTATAGTCTTTAATTTTATCCCGAAAAATCAGGTAAGCTACGCTCTCAGATAATACAAAAAAAAATATACCAGCTGAAAGAATCGATAAAGAGAGGACTGATAGATTATGTATCCACTTTCCAGGGCTAATCAAACGTTCCAGCTTACGACTAACCATGCAGATCTCCCCTCAAATTGAAAAGATATAAAGCTATATTTTCGCCAACTTCACTGACCGATTAGCTGGCACTGAACATACTATTCCAGTATACCTATTCTTGCCTTACTCATCACGGGTATGAATCAAATAATGTGACATGGTTCGGATAGATACTGGTTATGATTTACAGAGATAATTCATGCGTTATTAATAGCCTTGTGAAGGCTCCAGATTTATTGCGCAACTTTTAGGCAATGCATGTAATGCGGTTTTTTACTCGCTATTATAGAACGAATATTGATTTTTTGCTGGGCGATCGCTCCCTAAGGTGTGCACCAAAACAAAGGTACTATTTTTTTAAAAAAAACAGAGTAAAATGTTGTGTGGTGCCGGCATTACAAAACGAAAGATTATGTTATAATCGGGTTATTATTAATAATGTTTCGCATTACAATGTGTAACCAGATATCTGCATTTGGGTGGAGATAGCTTAAGATGGATAAAAAATATGATTTTTCGCTCAGCTATGAAGCCTTGACACGAGTATGTGAAAATGCAATATGTGAACATATTCGCAGAGCAGGTTCTCTGGAAGGGTTAGGTTTCGCACTTGAATATACCAAGGCCTATGCCATCCTGGAAGTATGGTCTCTGCTGGCAGCTACTGGCGATACATTTCCAGCTCTCATTGAGAAAGACAGAATATATCTGTTGCAGCTAATTTCCGGGAAAAATAATATAGAGCTACATTAGATCATATATTATTTGGCAGATCTTCTCAGTTTTTACTTAACGCACGTCAGAATCAGTGAAGTGAGGAAAAGAAAATTTGTTGTGCAATAATAATTCTGATTATTCTGGTCAGTCGGATTGGCCGTAGATTTTCAGTATTCTTGTGCAATGACAAGACGGGATAACTACCGTCATCGCGCCCTGTCTGGAATCAATGACTTCAGTTTTAGATATAAAGACACATTAGATAAAAGTGAGAACAACTCGTCCTGTATAACATGAGGTAAAGTATTTATCATTAACTTACTGAAGACGGAATAACTACATTTATACCCGAAAGCTATTCTCTTTGAATCTACTTTAGATTTCTATTATTCCTGATTGCCATAGGCTTTTTTACAGTGCCCTGTGATTTCCTTGATTTCACTTTATATTTTATTATCATCCCATATAATAAAACCAGCGAAATAGATAAAACAACATAGAATAACATAAAAATACCTGTGTTAACAATTAAAAAGGGATATTAGGTCGAGTCCGTGAGGGATTTTAACATATGCGCGAATTGATACAACTCATATGTGCTAGCCAGTTTCATCTTTTTCTTTATTTCTTTTATATGATATTTTATAGTATTGACAGTAACTTTGTTTAGTGAAGATATTGTCTTAAGATCTAGTCCATTCGCCAGTTGAATAGTAATTTTTGACTGTTTTTTAGATAAATTAATGCGTACACGTTTTTCAATCTTTTCTTCCTGAATGGAACAAGATTGCGAATGTGTGTAATTTATCAAACCATGTTTGATAGTAATCATTAGTTGCTCAACAGTATTATTTTTCATTGAGAAAGTAAAAGTGTTATTCTCAAATCGTTTTACATCATCAAAACAAAAGCCATCAGTATAATCATGCAATATAAACAAAATCCTGGCTGGTTTACATTTCATAAATTTGGCATTAGGTAAGAATAATTCACCCGACACGGTCTCATAAAACACAACATCTTTACCGAGCAGGTAGTCATCATTTTTTTTGATTATGAATTGAATGTGCGGGATTGCTATTTTTTTTAAAAATGTTAATTATTGCTTCATAAATGAAAGCATTCTTAGTAATGACTTATACTTTTACTTCAAACATCTTTCGAAATGATTCGTTGCCAACGTTATTGGATTTTACTATTTACAGCCAGATAATCCCTTTGATGAATTATCACTGATTCCAGAAGGTCGTCGTCGAATGAAACATCCATGTAATCCAAATAATGTCCTCATCAATACGTAATCGATTACATGACCTATTTAGTGAATAAATCATGTTTGAAATTGAGATACTCCACACTCCTCTTGCTCAAGCATTCGCCTTCATTAATTTGAATGTGACAATGTATCCCTGCATCGTAACATTTCTGATACCATTCGCCGATTTGTAATGCGTCTCCTTCAAGTTTCAGTATTTTCCTTGTGTTTGTCCATAACTGTAGACAGTTTGTTTTATTCAAACGAATTACGTATGCACAGCGGAATACAGAATATGTTTTACCATCTATCTCGATACTATGCGCAACTTCCCTCCATGAAGCCATGGTGTGGGGTAATACATGACACTCTCTAATCCTTTTTTTATCCAGTTCATCATTCTTCTCCTTCTCAAGTAAAGGCTGTGCTATAAGTTTACCCGTTTCAGTTAGTTCGACAGCAAGTTGCAAATTCCGTGCTCTCAGTGTATTGAGAAATCCTGCTTCTTCGAGCTTTCTGCATGCAGCTCTTAAGTTTGAACCATATACCGGTTTTTCCCCTCCTTGTGCTAGCACTCGTTCAATATCCTTAGTGGCTACTGGCATATGCTTACGCTCATCCAAAGCGGCAAGTACAATGAGTATTCTTTTCTGTAACGTAGACATTCTACGTCCAGATATACCGATATCTGGCATACTATGTAATATCCTTCTCCAGCGTAACTATAGGCTAATGTTACCTATTAAAAACACAATCAATAGAAGCCTAATTATTATAAAAAGAATGTTAAAATTGCAAATTATTTATTTTAAATTTACTGCAACAGATGTCATCGATATAATAATTTATAGTGATCGTTATAAACCTGCAGTGATTGATTAGAGTCTTGGTTTTTTAATTCACTCCCTGTTTTTATTGGTTTATGTTATTATTAAAGATGCAGTGATTGAATTAACCATCACCACCTTATTCATGTCTTGTGGGTTATCTTCTTTTACTAATGAATATCCTTCTGATTCTCCTTCTGTCTCTTATGTATGAGAACAGGGATACAATTGAAATAACGAAAAGAACGATAGCTATCCACAGGAAAAACAGAGTTTCCATTTTAT
The DNA here is from genome assembly GCF_026314315.1 of Klebsiella sp. DY2415. Classification (NCBI taxonomy): domain Bacteria; kingdom Pseudomonadati; phylum Pseudomonadota; class Gammaproteobacteria; order Enterobacterales; family Enterobacteriaceae; genus Klebsiella; species Klebsiella sp. DY2415. The sequence continues at coordinate 24,921 of NZ_CP111116.1, forward strand.
CCTCACATGATGATGTTGTAGATGTTGTTGTTTTCCAAAATTCACAGCGGGAGTAATATACAACAGGAGTAAGAAAAATCCTATTGCCTGTGGGATGAAATGTGACAATTATTTCACTACCCAAAATCATTTAGCTAAAAAACAACCAGCCAGTGGCTTTGTTGAATAAATCGAACTTTTGCTGAGTTGAAGGATCAGATCACGCATCTTCCCGACAACGCAGACCGTTCCGTGGCAAAGCAAAAGTTCAAAATCACCAACTGGCCCACCTACAATAAAGCCCTCATCAACCGTGGCTCCATAACTTTCTGGCTGGATGATGAAGCTATTCAGGCCTGGTATGAGTCAGCAACACCTTCTTCACGAGGCAGACCTCAGCGCTATTCTGACCTTGCCATCACGACTGTGCTGGTCATTAAACGCGTATTCAGGCTGACCCTGCGCGCTGCGCAGGGTTTTATTGATTCCATTTTTACACTGATGAATGTTCCGTTGCGCTGCCCGGATTACACCAGTGTCAGCAAGCGCGCAAAGTCGGTTAATGTCAGTTTCAAAACGTCCACCCGGGGTGAAATCGCGCATCTGGTGATTGATTCCACCGGGCTGAAGGTCTTTGGTGAAGGCGAATGGAAAGTCAAAAAACACGGCAAAGAACGCCGTCGTATATGGCGAAAGTTGCATCTGGCAGTTGACAGCAACACACATGAAATCATCTGTGCAGACCTGTCGCTGAACAATGTGACGGACTCAGAAGCCTTCCCGGGTCTTATCCGGCGGACTCACAGAAAAATCAGGGCAGCATCGGCAGACGGCGCTTACGACACCCGGCTCTGTCACGATGAACTGCGGCGTAAGAAAATCAGCGCGCTTATCCCGCCCCGAAAAGGCGCGGGTTACTGGCCCGGTGAATATGCAGACCGTAACCGTGCTGTTGCGAATCAGCGGCTGACCGGGAGTAATGCGCGGTGGAAATGGACAACAGATTATAACCGTCGCTCGATAGCGGAAACGGCGATGTACCGGGTAAAACAGCTGTTCGGAGGTTCACTGACACTGCGTGACTACGATGGTCAGGTTGCGGAGGCTATGGCCCTGGTACGAGCGCTGAACAAAATGACGAAAGCAGGTATGCCTGAAAGCGTGCGTATTGCCTGAAAACACAACCCGCTACGGGGGAGACTTACCCGAAATCTGATTTATTCAACAAAGCCCCAGCCAGTCTAAGTTTCTCTCACATGGGGTAAACATGCCCCGTACAAGCCATACTTATCATTTTTTTCAAAATCGTTGCTGTAATAGTTACTGTTCTGCTATAAAAACATAATACTTTTTAATATCTGGTAATACTTTCTGGCTAATTCAGGGTATGAATAGCTAATTTTATTCTAATCCATTCAGTGTCATGGAGCATGAATAATAAACAAAAAACCTTTTTCATTCATCGTATGTTATCACCTTGCTGATGTAGATTTGTAACCATTATAAATGGTAATAAAATGAATAGGTTACACATGGAATATTACCCTAATGAATTTATTCTTGCATTGTTAGTTTTACTATAAGGTTTGGTTATGGATCCTCTATCGATTATTCATAAAACTAATGAAGAAAAAAATGACTGCATTGTTTGTGTTTTGATTGTATCATTATCATCAATATTACTTTTATTGTGCTTTTTTTCTGAAGGTTTAAGTCGGGCAACACAATCATCTTTGTTACTAACACAGATTCTGGTTAATTTTTTAGGTTGCTACTGGTTAGCAAAACGTCGAATAAAAAAAGAGTTAATTGATAGTTCATATAAAAATTTACTTTCCTTCAAAGAACATAACTACAATAATTCAACATCAAAAGGTATCATATATATTAAGTTAAATAACAGATTTTTTATAAATTCATTTCATAGTGATTCGAATATATTTTTAAGTGCTAACCTGGTTGAAGGAAAAAAGATAACGGATATATTATACAGCCCAGTTATCAGTATAGATAATTGGCTTTCAGAACTGAAATATGGTTTAATAAGAAACAGCAGTGATTGTTTTTTCTCACTCGATAAATCTATTAATTTTAAAGTTGAGATGATAGCGTGTAAAACGTACGTTCGACGAAATGATTTTATTTGTTTATTATTAATCGTTACAGACGATCATATTAAAAATAAATCTGTCATCATTTCTAGTGAAGATAATGAAGTAAGAGATAAAGAAAATATTTGCAAAAATATTGAGCAGTCTTTATCAAAAATAAACTTTAGAGACACTGTACTAATTATATCACAGATTTCTGTACGAAACATCTCACTGATCAGTGAGGTTTACGGAAGGGATGTCATTACTTCAATTATTGAAAACCTCTGTAAGGAATTGTCTGCAGTATGCTCAGAAAATGATTTTGTTATTAAAAAAGACAACGATACTATAATTTTCTCGTTGCAATTGAAGCGTGTTGAATATCACACAAAAGATATTATTCAAAACAGAATTGGATTTTTTTTCCAGGAATTACAAAAATCCATCACAAGTAATGATTCATTAGTTAAACCGATCATATGCGCAGGTTGCGTCATAGTTAACAACTGTAATATCTCAGGATCAAATATAATAAGTCATGTTCAAATTGCCTTCTCTCAAACTTACAGAATAGATAAAGAAAATGTAATATTTGGTAGCGAAAGCTTATATAAAGAACACGAAGAGAGAATTATTATGCTTGGTCTGCTAACTGAAGCAATTCGCGAAAACCAATTTGTTGTTTATTATCAACCTAAATATAGTTTTATTAATTCTGATGTATCCGGCGCAGAAGCATTAATACGATGGTATCATCCAAATTATGGTTTCATACCACCAGACAATTTTATTCCTTTAGCTGAGAAAGTAGATTTAATACATTCTATAACTGCAATGGTTATCACAACGGTCTTCAGTTTCTCACAACAGGTGAATAGCATTTCTTTCTCGATTAATTTATCTGGTAAGGATTTTGAAAATAGTACCCTTCTTAATCATATAGACAAAATGGCTGAACTATATGAAGTCAATCCTTGCAGAATAATTTTTGAAATTACTGAGAGCGTAATGATAACTAATTCAACTTTAGCTTTAAACAACCTGACTAAACTTAAAGAAAAAGGATATAAAATTCACATTGATGATTTTGGGACTGGATATTCCTCTCTCAACTATCTTAGAGAATTTCCATTTGATGCGATTAAGTTAGACAGAACTTTCATTAGTGGTATTGCTTACGATGCACGGGACTTATCTATTGTAAGAAGCATAGTGTCTCTTGGAAAAGCTTTCAGTTTAGGTATAGTAGCAGAAGGTGTGGAAAATAATGAACAGTTTGAATTGCTTAAAAATATGAATTGCGATGAATTTCAAGGTTATTATTATTCGAAGCCTTTGTCAGGTGATCAACTGATTGATTTTTTGAGGGACCAAAAAAAATAGGGCTGTATGCCCTATTTTTTCATATACTATCGTTTTCCCTTTTTAATTTCATACATTCTTTCGTCTGCATCCTGCATGATAGCAGAGCGTTCAGTATGAATTTTCTCATCATATTCAATAATCCCTGCAGAAAAATCTATGTTGTATTTTTTTTGAGAATTAAGATTGTAGCTGGTAATCCCGGCCCTCAATTTATGAAGGAATTCTTCTGCTTCTTTATAGGTTGACTCGGGTAATAGAACACCAAATTCATCACCTCCTAATCTTGCAACAACGCTTTTTGAACTACTAAGATCTTCCAGCATATCTGCAAAATTGCAAAGTACTTCATTACCTTCTGAATGACCGAAGTTATCATTGATTGGTTTAAAATTATCGAGATCTATGATCAGAACACAGAATGTTTTTTTCTTTTTTTTGGCTTTTCTTAACGATTCATCCGTCATTAGGGCGAAAGAACGCCGGTTACATATACCTGTCAAAGGATCAGTAGTTGCTTCGTTTATTATTCTAAACTCATCCTCTACGATTTCTGCTAAATCTTTAAGCAATAAGAAGTCATCTCTGGTTAATACTCTTGGTACTGTATCAATAATACATATTGTTCCAGCTATCTCACCATCTGGCAGTCTTACGGGATGCCCTGCATAAAACCGGATATAAGGATCATTTTTAACTAATTTATTTTCTTTGAATCTTGGATCAAGGCTTGCATCAGGCACTATTAATGGTTCACTAAGATCTACTGCTATTGTACAAAATGAATCACTTCTATCTGTCTCTTTTATCTTCAGCCCATAACATGACTTAAACCATTGCCTGTCTCTATCAATTAATGAAACAAGTGCTATTGGTACATCAAAGAGTTTGGTGGCAATCCTCGTCAATCTGTCAAATCGTTCTTCAGATTTTGTATCAAGGATCCCCATAGAATATAATGATAATAGCCTGTTCTCTTCTTTATGGTTTGTCATAATTTTCATCTTGAGTGGTTATTGCAGGGTAGTGTTGGTTATCGCTATCTTATCAGAATTGTCCTGGAACTCAATAATCCCAATATCTCATAATCATAATCATATAAAACTTAACAAGTTTCCAATACATCATGATGAATAGTGAACTGTTACATCTAATCATCTGTGACCTGAAGCGCTCATTATACATTTCCATGTATTCAGAATGCATAATGATTTGTATATTAAAAATCGCCATAACTTACAATGACTTATTTTTTGTGGCACAATTAAAGCGCATCTGTTCAAATAAATATAAAGACATTAATGCTTGATCTTCATGGTTTCTTATGAAAACCAGTGGCTGAAGAAACGTATGGCAGTTCTGAATCTGAACAAGACGAAACGGCATGACAGGCTCAAGAAAATTGTCCAGGAAGGTGCATAGTTTCCTTATCCAATATTTTCTACTGAGGGTATATTGTATCAGCTTAAGACAGGAACTGTTGATACAGAACAGAAAAGTTCAACACAGCCTGAATCTGCGCGACGCTAAATTTTTTCCTTCTGGCGAACCAACAAACAGCCCGTTTATAGAGAGATTCTGCAGACGACAAAAGGATTAATCCCTGAAATTGCACTGAATTGTCACCTGAAGATGTGCAGGACAAGCCAGATTACTCTTACAAGGGATACCATCGTAATTTAGCAAAAACACCTAAGACCTAAACGACAGCTAAGTACATAGTGCCGGACGGATCATGATTTTTTATTTAACTTACGGACTTCATTCTTCAGCAAATATCTTTTCTCTTCTGTTGTAAACTTATGAAAGCGTTACGCGAAATCCCGCAAGGTTACAGGGGTGTACCAGGCCGGAAATCGCGTAGCGCTCTCTTCTCTTCTGTTTCCTGCCTAACATGTACATCCTGGCATTACTCCAATTCTCCCAAAAACCGTAAAACAGCCATCAACCCGCGTCATTACTGGCTTCATGGAGGATCTGAGCAGAAAAAGGTTCCTTTACGTATTTGGTTTTACCCGCAATAATGCGGGATAAGACAACAAAAGGATCCGCGCGCTGCGATTTATTGTCATGGCAGGATCGGCCCGTCAGGTGCAAAATACCTGTATCCATAAACAGTGCGTGCGCTACGTGAAAAATAACTCATGAACAGCATCATTCCCCTGCAGAATTCACCAGAACGCGTCTCCCTGCTGCCGATCGCCCCGGGCGTTGATTTTGCGACCGCGGTGGCACTCCGGCGGATGGCCACCTCAACAGGTGCCACGCCGGCTTACCTCCTGGCGCCAGAAGTGAGCGCCCTCCTCTGGTATATGCCTGACCAGCGTCACCACATGTTGTTCGCCACCATGTGGAATACCGGGATCCGTATCGGTGAAGCCCGGACGCTCACCCCGGAATCGTTCGACCTGGATGGTCTGCGCCCTTTTGTTCGGGTGCTGTCGGAAAAAGTGCGGGCACGTCGTGGCCGGCCGCCAAAAGATGAAGTGCGTCTGGTACCGCTGACGGATGCCAGTTTTGTGCGTCAGATGGAAAGCTGGATGGTCACCACCCGCCCCCGCCGGCGTGAGCCGTTATGGCCGGTCACGGATGAGACAATGCGCAACTGGCTGAAACAGGCGGTGAAGCGGGCTGAAGCTGACGGCGTGCATTTTTCGATCCCCGTGACGCCGCATACTTTCCGTCACAGCTATATTATGCACATGCTTTATCACCGGCAGCCCAGGAAGGTCATCCAGGCACTGGCCGGGCATAAGGATCCGCGCTCGATGGAAGTCTATACCCGGGTATTTGCGCTGGACATGGCTGCCACCCTGGCCGTTCCCTTTACCGGTGATGGGCGAGATGCCGCGGAGATCCTTCGCTCCCTGCCCCCGGCCGGCTGAGATTGACGGCCCTGGCATGACGTCCTGTATTCCGCTAATACGAAATACAGGAGCAGAGCGCATTCAGCCCACTCTCTGCTCCAGCACACCAGGCCATCATGCTGATGGCTGAAACGCCGAGGTCTTACCCGGTGAGCTGCAATCCTGCTGGCATCAACATACCGCAGTCAAGACAGGGCAAAATGCAGGCATTCTGCCCGTGCATCCCACGGTGCGTTTTTTCCTGGAAGCTCAGCAAATCATCCCGTTAACGGCGAAAGTCATTCACCATCTCTAGCCAACACCTTTCTGCCATTCGGCTCCCGTTTCCTGATCGCATTTAACAGTGTGAAGCTGGCGCCGGGTTATACAGACAGCTGCAGTCTCATCCTGCCGGGCTAAACCTGCAGTACACAGGGGAACGGATACCGTCAGGTAACATGACCGTCTCAGCACCCGATTGAGATTTTCGTAAGGGATATAGAGCGTTACTGAAAAATTGACTGTGGCATGTTATCCCCCATGGAATGGTGAACAGACCAGGGATTACCCCCATTAAACCCGCATTCCGTAGTCAATATCTGCGTATCATGACCCGAAATCACATATGACAGTCAATATTGTTCGATCCGGGCAGACATGATAGAGAATAAATATTGACTGCGGTATGCGTGATGCATATCACAGTCAATGGAATGTCCTTAGCGGCATATGGCAGTCATGATATGCATATCGCAGTCAATTTTCTGGCTTCATCGCTGAGAGGGCTTCAGCCAGTTTAAGAGGATCGATGCCAGCAGCCTTCAGCGCCTTAATGACTTCGTCATAATTTTGCTCTGGCGCCTTCTCTTCTTCCTCTTTGCGCGGAACCTTCACAGGACCACTGATGAGTTTGGGGTTGCGATAATGCACGCTGAAATAGGTGGCTCGGCCACGTTTAAACTCGGTGTAATCCAGATAACCAATATCCCGCAGCTGCTCCATCGCCTTACGCACCGTGTGGTTCTGCGTATAGACATTTGAGGTGAGATTCAGCCGGTCACGCATCCGTTTCATGGAAATAGGTGCAGGATTCTGGGGAAGACTTTCGATGTAGGTATAAAGCGCCTGGGCTGATTCCTTGCGCTGCAGGGCGTCAATGGCTTTCAGCCGCAGCAGTACCCTTCTGTCCATGTGGTAAAGCTCAAACAGCTTAGGTTCAGCCTTGATCTCAACGATATCCTCGTTGATGTCATAATAGGCTGACTGCACCAGATGGGTGGTCCATCCTTTGGTCTCGCTCTGGAACTTCAGCGTAACCGAGGCGAGTTTAAACAGGGAATTACTGATGCGATCGCGCATTTTTTTGTTTGAACGACGGGAGTCAAATCCGCACATCTTAACGAATTCGACGAACGACAGTTCCAGGGTGTCACTTCTTACCCCATACTCCGACATGGAGCGAATTATCCCCAGCCAGACTTTAAAATCCGTGTCCATATCAAGACGCGAACCGGTGATCTTAACGTCAGTGTACCCTTCGCTTTTGGCAATGGAGAGCTGTACAAGCTCCTCAGTCGCGTCTGTAACGTTTTTCCGGTTCGCCTTGCTCTTCCCTGTTGATTTCAGAGTTGGGACGAAGAGACCGAGTCTCATGAGCGCTACTGGCTGCACGGTACTGGTGCTGTTGACATCCAGCTTAACAACTTCACCGGTTGTCTTATCAACTTCCTGAAGGTTCAGAAGTAAGCTGTTATTTTCGCTCGTCATCTTGATCCTCAACGGTTATCCACAAAAGGATATAGTAATACGTATCGCAGTCAACGGATATACATACCTCAGTAAATACCGTTGCATATCACAGTATTAGATTATGCATATAACAGTCAACATTTTACATTCCACAGTCGATCCAGACAGACGTTAAAGCCAGTTACAGCGCATGCTGGAGCGATCCGGGGATCTCTTTTGGATCTCATTATGATCTCCTTGGGATCAATTATTGGATCGAGACCATGAATAACCCAGATACAAGGCCGGAAGCGCCACACCAGATATCCAGAACCCTGGCCTTATTTTCCTGAATACGCTCTGGAAGATTGAGATCTACAGGTACAACAATAAAACATTGACTGCGGTATGCTGAGTCGTCTTTCCTCTTTCTCGACACAGATGCGGTAAGCATCATACCATAGTCAATATATTACATACCGCAGTCAATTTCATTATAACTGGCTGATCCCGAGCCATCTTTAGCAACCCGACGTACGTGCAATCTGTGAATTCTGTGATTTTCCGCTTCCTCGCCGCTTTCTCACTCCGTGAGATCGCTTACTGCGGCGAGCGGCAGTTATTAATATTGACTGCGGTATGTACTCTTTTGTAATCCCCTGCGTTCTTTGCATTACGCAATGCGGTTCACTTTGCACTTTTTCGTGCACTTTGCGTTTTTATTGTTGCTTTGCAATAAATTCCAAGATTTAATAAAACAATGCAAAGTGATGATTAAAGGATGTTCAGTATGGGACTCATGGATACACTCAACCAGTGCATAAGTGCTGGTCATGAAATGACGAAAGCAATCGCTATTGCGCAGTTTAATGATGACAGTCCGGAAGCCCGGAAGATAACCCGGCGCTGGAGGATTGGTGAAGCAGCAGATTTAGTTGGCGTGTCATCTCAGGCTATCAGGGATGCCGAGAAAGCTGGCCGGCTGCCGCACCCTGATATGGAAACCCGTGGGAGAGTTGAGCAACGCGTTGGTTATACCATCGAACAAATCAATCACATGCGGGATGTATTTGGTACACGACTGCGCCGTGCTGAAGATGCGTTTCCGCCGGTGATTGGCGTTGCTGCTCACAAAGGTGGTGTTTACAAAACCTCAGTATCCGTTCACCTGGCTCAGGATCTTGCTCTGAAAGGACTCCGTGTTCTGCTTGTTGAAGGCAATGACCCACAGGGAACTGCTTCTATGTATCACGGATGGGTGCCCGATCTTCATATTCATGCTGAGGACACTCTCCTGCCCTTTTATCTTGGGGAAAAGGATGACGCCAGCTACGCTATAAAGCCCACCTGCTGGCCTGGCCTTGATATCATCCCGTCCTGTCTGGCACTGCACCGCATTGAAACCGAGCTGATGGGGAAATTTGACGAAGGCAAATTACCTGCTGACCCGCACCTGATGCTCCGTCTGGCCATTGAAACTGTCGCTCATGATTATGACGTGATAGTAATCGACAGCGCACCCAACCTTGGTATCGGTACGATAAATGTTGTATGCGCTGCTGATGTTCTGATTGTCCCTACTCCGGCAGAGCTGTTCGACTACACCTCCGCACTGCAGTTTTTCGATATGCTACGTGACCTGCTTAAGAACGTGGATCTTAAAGGCTTCGAGCCAGATGTCCGTATTCTGCTTACCAAATACAGTAATAATAATGGCTCGCAGTCCCCGTGGATGGAAGAACAAATTCGGGATGCCTGGGGAAGCATGGTCCTTAAAAATGTTGTGCGCGAAACGGATGAAGTCGGCAAAGGTCAGATCCGTATGAGAACCGTTTTTGAACAGGCTATTGATCAACGTTCTTCAACCGGTGCCTGGCGTAATGCCCTCTCTATCTGGGAGCCTGTTTGCAATGAGATTTTTGATCGTCTGATTAAACCACGCTGGGAGATTAGATAATGAAGCGTGCTCCTGTCATTCCAAGACATACCACACATACTCAATCGACTGAAAATACTTCATCACCGGCGCCGGCCGCGCCGATGGTGGATTCATTAATTGCGCGCGTGGGTGCTATGGCCCGCGGTAATGCAATCTCTCTTCCGGTAAGTGGACGGGAAGTAAAATTTACCCTTGAGGTGCTCCGGGGAGACTCTGTTGAGAGCGCTTCACGCGTATGGTCAGGCAATGAGCGCGATCAGGAACTACTTACCGAAGATGCTCTGGATGATCTCATTCCTTCATTTTTACTGACCGGTCAGCAGACTCCAGCTTTCGGCCGCCGGGTTTCTGATGTCATAGAAATTGCAGACGGCAGCCGTCGCCGTAAAGCCGCAATCCTGACGGAAAGTGATTATCGCGTTCTGGTTGGTGAACTGGACGATGAGCAGATGGCTGCATTGTCCCGACTGGGTAACGATTATCGGCCGACGAGTGCTTATGAACGTGGCCTGCGTTATACAAGCCGGCTGCAGAATGAGTTTGCAGGAAATATTTCTGCGCTTGCCGATGCGGAAAACATTTCTCGTAAGATCATTACCCGCTGTATTAATACGGCCAAACTGCCTAAATCCGTTGTTGCCCTGTTTGCACATCCTGGAGAACTGTCTGCCCGGTCAGGTGAAGCCCTTCAGAAGGCTTTTGCAGATAAAGAAGAATTACTGAAGCAGCAGGCTGAGACTCTCCACGATCAGAAGAAAGCGGGACTAATCTTTGAAGCTGAAGAGGTCATTAGTCTTTTAACATCCGTACTGAAACAATCTCCCGCATCAAGAGTTAATCTGAACTCACGTCATCAGTTTGCTCCAGGGGCAACAGCATTGTATAAGGGCGATAAAATGGTGCTTAACCTGGATAAGTCCCGCATTCCTGCGGAGTGTATAGAGAAAATAGAAGCCATTCTTAAGGAGCTTGAGAAACCAGGAGTCTGATGCGGACACGCATTAGTCTACGGTGATCTCCCTTTACTTCATTTCCTTTCTCACAGGCCAGAAAACATAACTGGCCTGAATATTCTCTCTGGGACCACGGTCCCACCTGCATCGTCGGTCAGCTTATCTGCCTGGGACCACGGTCCCACCTGTATCGCCGGTCAGGTTATCTCCCTGGGACCACGGTCCCACCTGCGTCATCTGTCAGCTTATCTGCCTGGGACCATGGTCCCACCTGCGTCGTCGGTCAGCTTATCTGCCTGGGACCACGGTCCCACCTGCGTCATCTGTCAGCTTATCTGCCTGGGACCACGGTCCCACCTGCATCGCCGGTCAGGTTATCTCCCTGGGACCACGGTCCCACCTGTATCGCCGGTCAGGTTATCTCCCTGGGACCACGGTCCCACCTGCGTCATCTGTCAGCTTATCTGCCTGGGACCATGGTCCCACCTGCGTCGTCGGTCAGCTTATCTGCCTGGGACCACGGTCCCACCTGCGTCATCTGTCAGCTTATCTGCCTGGGACCACGGTCCCACCTGCATCGCCGGTCAGGTTATCTCCCTGGGACCACGGTCCCACCTGCGTCATCTGTCAGCTTATCTGCCTGGGACCATGGTCCCACCTGCGTCGTCGGTCAGCTTATCTGCCTGGGACCACGGTCCCACCTGCGTCATCTGTCAGCTTATCTGCCTGGGACCACGGTCCCACCTGCATCGCCGGTCAGGTTATCTCCCTGGGACCACGGTCCCACCTGTATCGCCGGTCAGGTTATCTCCCTGGGACCACGGTCCCACCTGTATCGCCGGTCAGGTTATCTCCCTGGGACCACGGTCCCACCTGCATCGTCGGTCAGGTTATCTCCCTGGGACCATGGTCCCACCTGCGTCGTCGGTCAGCTTATCTGCCTGGGACCACGGTCCCACCTGCGTCATCTGTCAGCTTATCTGCCTGGGACCACGGTTCCACCTGTATCGCCGGTCAGGTTATCTGCCTGGGACCACGGTCCCACCTGCATCGTCGGCACATTATTAGTTAGGGATAACGGTTCAATCAATGCCTGTCACGAACAGGTATTGGCTTGTCGCCAGCAACCCGATGAGCGGAGTAATCACGCAGCAGGGCGGCTATTACAGGCGATGGTGAAAGCTCTATTGGGATCTGAACGAAGCATGTTGAGTGAAATTTGCAAAATTTCGCAGAGTATGCAGCTTAATCTTTAAATTTCCGCCGGCATTTTTAAAGCCAGCTACCGACGCTGCGCGTTGGCCGGCCCTTCGTCCGGCGGGTAACCAGTACCGGCCGATCTTACGACCCTGGATGAACATCATCCCGTCAGCAGCGTCTCCACTGTGATGTCGTTTTTCACACTGTCCGATCACAAAATAGAACGGGGAGGGACAACATATGGTAGGAAAAGCAACTGCCAGAGACACAATATATTGATTATCCACAGTAACGGGGGATAACCGTGTGGGTAACATATTGAAAGTCCGTCACGTTATCGTATTAATTGACTTTGTAGACACCACTGGACCATGAAAAGAATCCGGGGGAATCATCACAGCGCATAAACATACCGTTTGTTTTTGGGGGACGGCAAGGAGGCCCCTGTTATCCAGTGCGCCGTAAAACCCCGACCTTCAGGGCGGGGATATAAGGCGCGGTTTTCCGACTAACTTCGGTTAAAATAGCCTCATGAAACGACTTCAAGCCTTCAAATTCCAGTTAAGACCGAATGGTCAGCAGGAGCGCGATATGCGGCGCTTCGCTGGGGCTTGTCGCTTCGTCTTTAACCGTGCGCTGGCGCTTCAAAACGAAAACCATGAAGCGGGGAACAAATATGTTTCCTACACCAAAATGGCTTCATGGCTCATTGAGTGGAAATCACACCCTGATACCCAGTGGCTAAAAGACACGCCATCACAGCCGTTGCAGCAGTCGCTCAAAGATCTGGAGCGCGGCTACAAGAATTTCTTCCAGAAGCGTGCAGCATTCCCTCGTTTCAAGAAACGCGGCCAAAACGATGCCCGCAAGGCGTGAAGCTCGATCAGACCAACAATCGTATATCGCTTCCTAAGTTGGGCTGGATACGCTATCGCAATAGCCGTGAAGTCATCGGCGAAGTTAAAAACGTCACGGTCATCCAGTCATGCGGCAAATGGTACGTTAGCATCCAGACGGAATACGAAGTGCCTGAACAGGTTCATAAGGCAGCGTCAATGGTCGGTTTGGACGCCGGAGTCACGAAACTTGCCACGCTTTCTGATGGCACCGTATACCAGCCAGTCAACAGCTTCAAAGCAAGCCAGCGTAAGCTGGCTATGCTTCAACTGCAGTTAAGCCGCAAAGTTAAATTCAGTGCCAGTTGGCAGAAACAGAAGAAAAAAATCCAGCGTCTGCACTCACACATTGCCAATATCCGGCGCGACTACCTTCACAAAGTCACCAGTGAAATCAGCAAAAACCACGCGATGATCGTCATTGAGGACTTGAAGGTCAGTAACATGTCGAAATCGGCAAAAGGTACGGCAGAGCGGCCCGGACGAAACATCAGAGCCAAATCAGGCTTAAACCTTCGATACTGGATCAGGGCTGGTACGAAATGCGCAGACAGCTTGAGTACAAGCAGCTCTGGCGTGGTGGTCAGGTACTGGCGATACCTCCGGCATACACAAGCCAGCGTTGTGCCTGCTGTGGTCATACGGCGAAAGAAAACCGTCAAACGCAAAGTAAATTCGTGTGTCAGGTATGCGGCTATACCGAGAACGCCGATATCAACGGAGCACGTAACATTTTAGCGGCAGGACATGCCGTGCTTGCCTGTGGAGGGATGATACAGTCAGGCCGCCCGCTGAAGCAGGAACCCACCGAGGCGAGTCAGGCTCCGGTCTGAACGCTGTAGGAATCCTCGCCCTTCAGGGCGGGGAGGATGTCAACAATTGCACCAGGTCTTTTTCGTCCAGCGCATCGAGCATTTGTTCATACAGAGCCGCGGGCACACAATAAAAAACAGGGCGGTTGCGGTCAATAATCGCGACCGGGTAGCCGCCGCCGGCACTGGCGGTGGCCACCGGATCGTTTTTAAGTTCTCAGACGCTGGCAGTCACATCACACAGAATGATGTTTGTCATGGTTCCCTCCTGAGACAAGTCATCTGTATGATCGGTAAAGTAAGCTCTGGCGGCAAGTCCCGTCTGTCATTTCGACGGTCAGAAACGGGCAACCGGCAGCTCCTTCCAGCGGGTGGTATATGCCGGTGACAGCATCTCCCGTTTCATCTGCCAGTCCGGCGCAATACCCCGTCCGGCAAACCAGACTTTCCCGAGTCCGGAATGATTAATGCCGTCGAGTACCTTCATCAGCGCATCGCTGTGCGGCCGTGGCTGCACGTCATCGAACAGATTCAGCTGCGCGACGCCGTTCGGACTGAAATCATTGAGCATTATCCCCGCTTTTGCGTAGCGGTGGCCATCGAGCCAGATCCTGTCCAGAGACCTGACCGCTGCCGCGATAATGTCCCGGGTGTCACGGGTAGGGGTGTTCAGTTTTTCCGTGGCCACGTTACCGTAATACGGCTCATTAACCGCAAAAGGGGATGTCTTGATGAAGGTGCTGATATGCCGGCAGTACTGTCGCTCACCGCGCAACTTTTCCGCCGCGCGCTCGGCATACTGGCAGACGGCCTGGCGCATTTCTTCGTAGGTGGTGATCCGCTGCCCGAAGCTGCGACTGCAGACAATCTGCTGTTTCGGCGGCGGCGCTTCCTCCAGGGAAATGCAACTCTCGCCGTTCAGCTCACGTACCGTGCGCTCCAGCACTACGTTGAAGTTTTTCCGGATAAATGTGGGGTTCGTCAGCGACAGCTGCAGGGCGGTGGTGATCCCCATAACGTGCAGCTTTTTCGCTATCCGGTTCCCCACGCCCCAGATTTCTTCCACCGGCTGCAGGCTGAGTAATTTTGCCGTTCTGCGTGGATTTTCGGGCGACAGCGCCAGCACCCCCCTGAATTGTGGCCATTCCTTTGACGCCCACTGCGCCGATTTGGCCAGTGTTTTTGTGGCGCCGAAGCCGACACCGATCGTCAGTCCGGTTCCACTGAGAACATGCCCACGCAGCTGCCTGCCAAAATCCTCCAGATCCATACAGTGGCCAATTCCCCGGGCATCCAGGAAACATTCGTCAATTGAGTATTGTTCGACGCGGGGCGACAGCTCTTCCAGCAGGGCGACCACACGGTTACTCAGGCTCGCGTAGAGCTCGTAGTTGCTGGAAAAAACGTACAGTTTTTCAGGAAACTGCGCCTCTTTGAGCTGGAACCAGGGGGTTCCCATCTTTATACCCAGCCGTTTGGCTTCAGCACTCCGGGCAATAACGCAGCCATCGTTGTTACTGAGAACGACGACAGGTTTGCCGCGCAAATCCGGCCTGAAAACCTTCTCGCAACTGGCGTAGAAGGAGTTGACGTCGGCCAGGGCGAACATCAGTCTGCCCCCCGGGTTTTATGAATGAAGGCCGTCACCACACCGAAAATTTGCAGCGTTTCCGGATCCGGGTACAGGGAAGGGAAGTCCGGGTTCATCGCCTGCAGGGCTGGCCGCGGCGTCAGAAGCAGGCGTTTTACCGTAAATTCACCCTCAATTTCCGCGATAACAATATCCCCGTGCCGCGGCTGTTCTGCTTTATCCACGACCAACAGATCGCCGGAATAGAGGCCAATATCAGTCATTGAGTTGCCAATTGCCCTGACAAAATAGGTGGAGTGGCGCCGGTGAATGCAGTACTCATTCAGATCCAGTTCAGACTCAGTGTAGTCTGCTGCCGGTGACGGAAAACCCGCAGGGCATCGCTCTGTGAACAAAGGAATTTTTACTATGCTGGCTTCTGATACTGCAGGAATGAACTTCATCGTTTTTTCCCTCGCTTAAAACTGTATATATATACAGTATTATTTTGCGGAGGCCTTTTTTTTTCAAGTCATCTTGTTGCCGTTGTCTGTAACCATTTGCTGTTCCTGCAAAAACAGGGAAATTTCAGAAGGATCGCTGCCAGTCCGGAGAATCGTTATCTAATAAAATGTAATATACTGAAGTACAGTGCATTTATTCTGAGTGGAGTGATTATGAATACGGGTTTAAGGCAGGTTCTGCGATATGCAGGCGTCCCGGTTGACGCCGCTGAACCGGTGCGCCGGCAATTCGGTAGCCGCCTGATTTTAATCGTGACGGTTGCTCTCCTTCCGCTGTTGATTGTTGACGTCCCTCAGTGGATATTTGTGCTCTCCCAGATTATCTGGGGAAGCGGTATGTATATTGGTATCTCCGTGGCCAGTGATAAACCAGATCGCCGGTAAGCTCAGAACGAGAGGTCTCCCGGACCGCCTGGTGACGGGCAGCTGATAAACCGGCGCCATGCCATCAACACCGGATAAGGACGTCGCCGGCTTGTCGTTGCCGCCGGCTCCGCTTTGTCCGGCCCCCTCCCTCCGGTCTGCGGCCTTTATACGCAGCTATCGCGTCGCGATGCCAGCTTCCGCTTTTCTCCCTGCGCTCGAAAACCGTGACTGGGGACCTCATGTTGTTTCTCCTGCATCGCTTCGGGTAGTGCCGTGCCTTCACTTTAGCCCGGCCGCTGCAGATGCAAGGGTTCGCTGGCGCCGCCATCCTCGCCCGGTCGCAGGTTACTGATGATGCTCGCGGTTCTTCCCGTCGTTTTCTCGCTCAGGTTTCGCTCGAAAACCGTCCAGATCAGCTTCGTGCTTTTTCTGCGCTGCGGCCTCCGGTGTCGCCCCTGCATCTTCCGCTTTCCGCCGGGCTGTCGTGTCGGCACGGCACTACCCGGTGCCGCAATCTTATGAACCTGTGGAGGTTGCTATGTATCATGCCCGTCAAACCATGCTGAATGTTGAGGAGTCCGACCGTCTCTCGTTCCTGCCGGATCTGTTTGGTAACGATTTTCTGGCCGGAGAGATGCAGGTCTATGCGCTCGCTGAGAAACACATCACCGATTACTGCGGAGGCTTCTGGCATTTCATCCGAATTCCGGAGGGCGGCGGCTACATGATGCCTGACGGTGACCGTTTCCATCTGACTAACCCGGATAACTGGTTTGATCGGTCCGTCAGCGCGGATGCGGCCGGAGTTATCATTACGGCACTGGCGATCAACCGCCGTATCTGGCTGCACCATGAACGCGGTGATGCTGCCCTGACACGCCACCTGATGCTGCGGGAATCGCAGCTGTGGAATTTCATTGACTCTCATGACGAATGCGCAGCTATTTACGCTGCTCTTGACTGATACTACATCGGGGCGCCCGACGCCCCGTTTAAGGTCTGAGACGGCACGATCTGTGGGGAGCTTACCCGGCTTCGCAGATCGGTGCGGCCGCGCGAAAATCCTGGCAGGCTTCGCCTGCCGGTGAGGCGGTTCGCCACGCCTGCGGCGCTGCGTACAGGCCTCACCAGGTCGCCAGTTAAGAATTAAGAGCGTAATATCTTCGTACCCTTTCTTCTTTTGCGGAATTTGCGTATGTCGCAGTGGAATATTGCCTCTTTTTCAAAAGAGGAGCAGGACAAAGTTGCCGTCGATAAGGTGGCCGCTGCTGTTGCCTGGCAGGAACGCATGAACAAGCCCGTCATGCCGGAACTTGTTGAACGGGAACAGCCTGAACACCTGCGCGAATATTTCCGTGAACGGCTCTGCGTACATCGACTGAACAGTCAGCAGCTGCCGCGCGCAAATGCGCCCGAATATAATAAACCGGGCGATGATCAGCAGAATTGATTCTCTTACTCAGTGTGTCCAGGGAGGGTAATCTGTGCGTATGTCTCTGATGTTTGCTGCCGTGACGCTTTTAACCGGTATTAACCTTTTTTTTATTCCGTTTCAGCCTGTTCCGGCTCTGTGGGGGGCTATCCTGGCCGTTGCTTTTGTTCTGTTTAATGTCGTGGCGGATAAGCTGCGCCTCTGGAGTGGCATTGCGTGGATTATCGTTGCCGGCATCATCATAACGCTGATGTTGCAGGGGAAAGAGCCGGGTGACGAATTACGCGTCCTGATCACCGTTTTCGCTTTCCTGGCTTCTGTCTGGTATAGCATTGCGCAGTTCAGGAAGGAAAATAAGCTCCGTTCCTGACGCCCCGTCTTGTATGCCGCCGGTTTATCATGGCTTCTTTCCGGCGGCATGAAAAACATATTCTCTCCAGCCTGCATCTTTACTTTTCCGGTTTGCTCACTGCTGTCTGTCTGCTTCCTCTTCTTCTCCCTGCTGTGATGCCTCTTTTTAAACCTTAAAGGCTTTAAAAGCACACCCACACTGGACACCTTCGGCTCCCGGCCAGCTGCGCTGTCCAGTCGTCGAGCCACACTCCGCCAGGGCAGCTGCTGTCGCACCTGCCGGGCTCCGCCGAACCCGCAGGCGGTTTCGGGCCTGACGGCTAGTGTCTGATGTCTGAGGTCAGGGTCAACGGCAGCGCTTGCTGCGACCGTTCCGGCCGCGCCGCTTTCACCGTGCCGGCGAAGGACTGCCGGCACTCTGCAGGGCAACGCCGTTTCGCGCCCGCGCTCTTCGTCGTTGCGGCGGGTGCCTGCTCCTTTCCCCTGGTGCCGTATCACCCGTTTGAGTCCATTCGCCGGGGCTGAGACAAGCACAGTCGCCATCATCCGTCCAGGGTAAATGGCACGCGGTAAACCGCGCCCTGGACAGCTGCCGTCGCCCGTGCTCGTTTACGCCCTCGCGGCGAACGGCTCTCAAACGGGTGAAGTTAATACCAGGGGGCAGGTTCAGCAGGTCCCCGCACAAAGTCAAAACCGCGGCCCCGGCAACTCAACGGGTGATGTTCTTTAAAAATCAGGAAAAAGAAAAATGCAGGATCCTTCATTGCGAACGTATCGGATCGCATTTCTGGGAAGCAATGCCAGCGGAAATCTGCCGATGTTTACCCGGGTGCAGGCCACGACCGGAAAACGGGCGATAAAAGCGTTTATTGAACGCTGTGAACCCGTCAAAGGCTGGTTTCTGGGCGCACCTGAAGACATTACCGATCAGATTCAGAAGGAGGAAGAAGAGGCGGGAAGCAAACCGCAGATATGAAAAAAGCAGGGTAAACCCTGCTTCTCCCACGCCGTAAAAATCGCACGAACGGTTTTTACGGCTTCGTTAACTACCATAAGGAGTCAACTCTATGATCGTTTCTATTTTTTCATCTTCCGCAGGCGCTGTAAAGCCCCGTCGTCATTCGCGCATTCTGCGCGTAGATATCACCGCACCGGAGATTGATCCCGCTCTCAGAGCTTTCGGGCGTCATATCGCCAGAAGTCACCGCAAAGGGCGCGGTGTCCACATCCCCGCGATGAAAAATACCGCCCTCGGGCAGGTACTCCGCACGCTGGAACTGAAACGCGCATTTAACTGATGAGGTGAGCCGCCCCGCGAGGGGCGGCAACTGCAGGAAGGAGAAAACACAATGGCACCGACTACCGCACAGATCATGACGGAAAACACCGCAGGCCAGACCTACCGGGCAACCTATTCACCCGATGACAACAAACTGCGACTTTACGCATCATTACGGCTCGATGAGGAAACGTATTCTCTGATCAACAAAGCAGGCTTTCGCTGGGCGCCCAAACAGGAACTCTTTGTGGCGCCAGCCTGGACGCCGGGGCGGGAGGATGTCCTGCTTTCCCTCGCCGATGATATCGAGGACGAGGACAGCACCCTGTTTGATCGCCAGGAGCAGCGCGCCGGGCGGTTCAGTGACTACAGTGACCGGCGGGCGGTTGAATCGGAGCAGGCGCTTGCGCATGTTGATTCGCTGGCATCGGCTGTCCCGCTGGGACAGCCGATCCTTGTTGGCCACCACAGCGAGCGCCGCGCGCGCCGGCATGCGCAGAAAATTGAGAACAGCATGAAACGTGCGGTGATGCTGTTCGAGCGCGCGGAATACTGGGAACAGCGCGCGCAGGCCTCTCTGCAACACGCGAAATACAAGGAGCGTCCGGATGTGCGTTACCGCCGTATCAAAAAAATCGAGGCGGAATTACGCAAGTCCCAAAAGCACATTGCCCGGTCTGAAAAGTATATGACGATGTGGCGTGCGCAGACGCTCGATCTGAATATGGCGTTACTGGTCAGTAATTATGACCATATTTATGCCAGCTTCACGCTCGACAAATACCCCCGCCCGGCAGAGAAAAGCCAGTATGAGGGTTCGATGTCTCTCCATTCCGCCCTGACTGAGGAGATCATTACTTTTGAACAGGCGCGGGATATTGCGATCCGCTGTCATGAGCGCACGATTAGCCACCAACAGCGCTGGGTTAATCATTACCAGAACCGCCTGGCCTACGAACGCGCGATGCTCAATGAAAACGGTGGCGTTGTCACCCGAACAGAGGAATTTGAACCAGGCGGGCAGGTACTGAGCCGGGGAGAATGGTTAACCATTCTCCGGGTTAACCGGAGTCAGGGGGAGGTGAGTTCAGTCGAAACGCCCTGTTATCGCTTTCTGGGCTACAGCGGCACGATGAAACTCACGCCCGACCGTATCACGGACTACAAAGCCCCGACAGCGGAGGAAGCCAGCGACGCGAAGAAAGCGGCGAAGCGCCCACCGATCGTCAACTATCCGGGGGAAGGGTTCCGGGAAATGACAAAGGCCGAGTGGGCGAAATTACCCGCTGATTATAAAGGCGTGCGGGGTGCTGCAGAAACTGAAACACACGGCGCTTACCGCTTCCGCCGGTGCATGACGCACGGCTGTACGCTCGTGAATGTGTATATCACAGACATGAAAACCGTTGAAATTCCGAAAAAATGACAGGAAGGCTCCCCGGCATCTTGCCGGGGAGGTCAGGGAGTATATTCATGCATCATGACCTTAAACACCGTATTCAGGCGATGCGGGACAAACTGGAGGGGCGCGCCCCTGTCGCTGAAATTCAGGGTAGCTCGCAGCTTTTTGTTACCCCCTCCCCGGAATGTCGCCGGCTGGTTGAGCTGGCTGATGTCCGGGAAACCGATCGCATTCTGGAACCCAGCGCCGGAACGGGCGCTATACTGCAGGCGATCAGGGATGCAGTCCCCCGGGCGAAGTGTGACGCCGTGGAGCTGCACGCCGGATTAGTCAGCCACCTGCAGGCACGTTTCCCGGAGGTCCGGACCTGGTGCGGGGATTTTCTCGAATACCATCCGGATCGCCGGTATACCCGAATCATCATGAATCCGCCGTTTCATCGCGGTGATGATATCCGGCATATCCGGCGGGCATTAACTCTGCTTGAACCTGGCGGGATTCTGACTGGCATATGTCTGGACGGGCCGCGTCAGCAAAAGGCGCTGGAGTCCCTGGCGGACGTCTGGGAGCCGTTGCCGCGAGGAACATTCACGTATACAGAGGTAGCGACCGCCATCCTCAGAATAACCGTCTGATGACACGTTAAGCCGGCGGGGGCATCTGTCCCCGTCTGGCCGCGCCTCGAAAGGCCGCGCGCCTGCGGCGCAGAAAAGCCGGGCCGCGCTGACGCGCCGCCCGCATTTCCTTTCCGCGTCTTCCCTGTTTGCTGCCTGCTGTCTGCCTGCTTCCTCTTCTCCTCCCTGCTGTGATGCCTCTTTTTAAACCTTAAAGGCTTTAAAAGCATACCCACACTGGACACCTTCGGCTCCCGGCCAGCTGCGCTGTCCAGTCGTCGAGCCACACTCCGCCAGGGCAGCTGCTTCGCACCTGCCGGGCTCCGCCGAACCCGCAGGCGGTTTCGGGCCTGACGGCTAGTGTCTGATGTCTGAGGTCAGGGTCAACGGCAGCGCTTGCTGCGACCGTTCCGGCCGCGCCGCTTTCACCGTGCCGGCGAAGGACTGCCGGCACTCTGCAGGGCAACGCCGTTTCGCGCCCGCGCTCTTCGTCGTTGCGGCGGGTGCCTGCTCCTTTCCCCTGGTGCCGTATCACCCGTTTGAGTCCATTCGCCGGGGCTGAGACAAGCGCAGTCGCCATCATCCGTCCAGGGTAAATGGCACGCGGTAAACCGCGCCCTGGACAGCTGCCGTCGCCCGTGCTCGTTTACGCCCTCGCGGCGAACGGCTCTCAAACGGGTGAAGTTAATACCAGGGGGCAGGTTCAGCAGGTCCCCGCACAAAGTCAAAACCGCGGCCCCGGCAACTCAACGGGTGATGGTTTTAAAAGGCAAAACAACGGATTAAGGAGATTTATTATGGCAGCACGTGGCGTTAATAAAGTCATTCTGGTTGGTCATCTTGGTCAGGATCCCGATGTGCGTTATCTGCCATCCGGTGGCGCAGTAGCCAATTTCACCCTGGCCACATCAGAAACATGGCGTGACAAGCAGGACGGCGAAATGCGCGAACACACCGAGTGGCATCGTGTGGTCCTGTACGGCAAGCTCGCCGAAATTGCCGGCGAATACCTGCGTAAGGGGGCTCAGGTCTATATCGAGGGTCAGATGCGGACCCGTTTCTGGCAGGATGATCAGAATATGACCCGTTCTGTCACCGAAGTTCTGGTGAACAACAACGGCACCATGCAAATGCTTGGTCGTCGTGACGGCGGTCAGCAACAGAATGCGGCGCCACAACCGCCCGCACAGCCGCAGAATTCGTCCACGCCTGCCCAACCTGCTGCTCCGCAAAAATCCCCGAAACAGAAGAGCGGCCGAAAAGCCAGCCAGAGCACTGCACCATCTCAGCAGATGCCGCAGCCGCCAGCGGATGAGTACCCACCAATGGATGATGAAGCGCCCTATTAAACCACAATGAAGACGCCCCGTTCAGGCGGGGCAGAAAAGGAGAAACACATGGACCATAACGTTTTGTCCCCGCTTGAATCCCTGCCGGATGGCACGTTTACCCGCGAGCAGGCTCAGGTTGTCGCAGCGCAGTATCAGAATGTGGCGATTGAAGATGACCTGGGGACCCATTTTCGCCTTGTTGTCCGTCATCAGGATGACGGCAGCATGGTCTGGCGCGTCTGGAATTTTGAACCGGGCGGCGAGGACCTGATGAACCGTTACATCCGGGACTACGGAGTACACAAAACGAAGTAAGCAGTAAGAAGAAGGCCGGACAGGTGGGCTGTCCGGCAGACATTCATCAATAGCTAAGAGGTATCAATTATGTCTGCAACAGAGTCTAAGGTAAAAACTGCACCGAAAACCAGCAAAAAAACGCTTAAGTCTGCCGAAGCTGAGGCGCTTAAAGTGGCTCTCGATGCCGCACAGGTCGAGTATGTCCCAGTGTCTGCACTGGTGAAGTCTCCCCTGAACGTGAGGACCATTCCCTATCCGGCGGAGAAAGTCAGTTCAATGGCAGATTCCATTGAAGCCATTGGCCTGTTGCAGAATCTGGTCGTGCATAACCTCCCGGACGGTCGCTGTGGTGTGGCTGCAGGTGGTCGTCGCCTGAAAGCGCTGCAGCTCCTGCAAAGTGAAAAACGTATCGATGCCGGATATCAGGTGATGGTGAAAAAGGTACCTGATGAACTGGCTGTTGCGGCATCAATGGCAGAAAACGAACAGCAGATGGCAATGCATCCGTCTGAACAGATCGCCGGGTTCCGCACGCTGGCAGAGCAGGGGAAAACTCCCGCGCAGATTGGCGATTTGCTTGGGTTCGGTACCCGTCATGTTCAGCGCATGTTGAAGCTGACCGAACTGGCTCCCGAAATTCTGGAGGCGCTGGCGAAGGATGAAATCACCACCGAACACTGCCAGGCACTGGCGCTCGAAAGCGATCAGAAACGCCAGGTGGAAGTGCTGGAATCCGCCCGCAAACGGTCCTGGAATAATGAAGTATCAGTTTCCTCGATCCGTAACCTCATTACCTCAGAAGAGGTCTCCACAAACGGCGATAAATTCCGCTTTGTGGGACAGGCCGCATTCAATCCGGAAGAAATCCGGGTTGATCTCTTCAGCAGCGAAAACGGTGGCTATGTCAAAAGTGCATCGCTCGATACCGCCCTGCTGGAAAAACTGCAGAACATCGCGGAGCACCTCCGCGAAGCGGAAGGCTGGTCATGGTGTGATGGTCGTCTTGACCCGATTTCTCACTACGGGAAGGACACTAAAATCTGGCGTCTGCAGTCTGTTCCACCGATTGAATATTCTGAGACAGAATCAGAACGCCTTGCGGAGCTGGAAGCTCTGGAAGCTAAGTATGAAGACGAGAACGCCGGCGTGAATGATGACGTCGTGGCCGGGGCTCTGGAGGCCGTCTGGGAAGAACAGCAGACCATCGCGCACCGGGCAAAATACCGGGCATGGACGGATGAATATAAGCAGACCTCCGGTGTGGTGGTTTCCTGGAATGGTCATGAGGTGACGGTGCAGCGTGGCGTAGTACTGTGCGCCGATGAAAAAATAAACGAGAAGGATGCATCCACCGATCAGGCTCCTGAAAAAGTCGATCCGCTGGACGCCGTCAGTGTCCCGTTGCTGACCCGCCTTTCTTCTGAACGCACACTGGCGGTTCAGGCGGCCCTGTTGCAGCAGCCGCAGAAAGCTGTCGCGCTGATGGTCTGGAAAATGTGTAACTCGGTTTTCCATACCACGACGTCCGTCAAAGAGCCGTTCTGCATTAGCGTGAGTGTGTCGCATTACGCGCTGACCCGTGAGGCACCTGACGGTGAAAACAGCGTTGCGTTTCAGGCCATCCAGGCAGAAAAAGAACGCCTTGAAGCCCTGCTGCCGGAAAACTGGCGAAAGGATATGACCACCTTCTTTACGCTCGATGGCGCAACCCTGATGGCGCTGATGGCTTTCTGCACCGCCTGTTCCATTGATGGTGTACAGAGCAAGGATGAATTTGGTCGTAAACACCAGAGTTCGCTGGATGGGGTGGAAAACGCCATTCAGTTTGACCTTCGTGACTGGTGGAAACCGACGGCTGATAACCTTTTCTCGCACATGAAGCTGCCACACATTGTACAGGCACTCTCTCAGGCCGGACTGGCAGGCGCAGCACTGGACGCCGCGAAAATGAAGAAAAAGGATGCCGCTGAACATGCAGAGCACTTCCTCTCAAAAATCCGTTGGGTTCCGGAATGGATGACCAGTGCCGACAACCAGAAACAGCTTGCTGCAAAGTCTGAACTCAGCCTGGCAACGAGTCAGAACGATACAAACGCTGATTCCGACGACGTCACTGATCATAACAACCCGGCTTGCGCCGCCTGATCACGGAAGCCGCCCCTTCGGGGGCGGCGAAAGGGAGACTGAAAATGAAAACTGTTCTGACTCTGGATGTCCTGAAAACTATGTCCACCGACGAGCTGGAAGACTACCGCGCAGCCGGTGAAGATTTCCGCCGGGAGCTGAGCCACGCAGTCATGCGCGATCTGACCTCACCGTCCGGCTGGTCCGTGAATGCTGAGTACCGGTGCGAATTTGGCGGCTTCTTTCCTGTCCAGATCCGTTTTACCCCCCCTCATGGTCACTTTGATGTGGCGGTATGCAGTCCGGGGGCGCTGAATCCTCGCTGGATAGTGGTCTTTGTGACCCGTGACGGCCAGCCGTTCTCTGTCGTTCGCGTGATGGATGCATTCAACCCTGAACTCATCACCCACACTCTGGATCTCATCGAGTGTCTTGACGCCGGTGGCTACTCGTTTGCCAGCATCATCAACACGCTGTCACAGGAGGGCGCACAATGATCCCGTCATCCAGTGCTCTTGTCTCCCTGAAGCCAGCCCGTCAGGCAGCGCTGCAGGCCATCATGACGGTGGAAGAGGCTCGCCAGCGTGGCGCACGTCTGCCATCGATGCCACACGTCCGGACATTCCTGCACCTGCTGACAGGCTGCAGCCGTATTAACAGTGACGTTGCCCGCCGCATCCCTGGCCTTCACCGTGATCCAAAAGACCGCCTTTCCAGCCTGAAACAGGTGGAAGGGGCGCTGGATATGCTTATCTCCAGCCACGGGGAATACTGTCCGCTGCCGCTGACAATGGATGTGCAGGCTGAACTTTTTCCGGAAGTCCTTCATACCCGGACAATACGCAGGCTGAAACGTCAGGACATTGCCTTCACCCGAAAAATGCGCCGTGAAGCCCGTCAGGTCGAGCAATCCTGGTTACTGCGTCAGAACCTGCTGGGACAGGCCGTCACGGAGCTGAATTTTCAGTCTCCGGAAACGGTCATCAGCTGGTACCGCCGGTGGGCCGATGAGTTTGACGCGAGTGAGTTAGAACCGGCCTTCTGGCGCTGGCAGACGAGATTCGCTTCACTCAGGGAGCTGGTCTGGCTGCGTTACAGTCATGCACCACTGTATGAGGTGATGCATGAAATCAGTTTTATCGTCAGGGGATCCGGGGAGCACATTCTGGAACGTGAACGCTGGCTGGTTCCCAACAAACTTGAGTTGCGGGAGAGAAAACGATGAGAAATAACCCCTGCAAAACGGAGCTGAAGGTGGCCCGCAGCCAGCGCAATAAACTGCATACCATCTCTTCCCGACTTAAAGAAATGAGCTGCGAATGGGACGGGCTGAGTGGCTGGCTGGAAACAGAAACAGAGCGGCTGGTTGAATATGTCGATCAGCATATTCAGGCGCTGGATGAACAAATCAGGGACTGGTCTGCAGGAAACAGCGACAGGGAGTTCTGATGAGTATTGTCAGTCGGAAGTTTGATCGGAAGGATGTGGGAACGGTATTTCGCCATGCGGTGACCGGAAAAATATTGTGCCGTCTGGAGGTCAAGCTGACTTCAGAAGACAGGGAGGAGTTACTGTCCTTAATCAGTCTGGTGTATCGCGCCGGAGAGAACGCCGGTAGTGAACAACGGGCGGCTGAAATCCGGCAGGCGCTGGGTTTACAGAGAGAAAACGAGTCAGGAGGTGTTTGAGGATATATTCAGTTATCAGACTGTTAGTCCTGGGTGGATGAGAGACGACAGGGTATAATGACATCGGCGCTTGAGGCTTTTTGCCTCATGACGTAAAGGTAGTTTGTTACCGTGTTGTGTGGCAGAAAGCAGAAAGCCCCGTAGTTAATTTTCATTAACCCACGAGGCCACCTGTATGCCTAGACAACATCAGGATAGCCTCTTAGATGCCGCGAGGCAAGGAGAAGAAGGCCATGAAACTGCCGCGAAACACTCTGCTCGGGTGTGTATTAATAGTGTGCCTCACACTGTTGATATTCACTTACCTCACCCGGAAATCACTCTGTGAAATCCGGTACAGGGACACGAACAGGGAGGTGGCGGCTTTTATGGCTTACGAATCCGCTAAGTAGCTAACCCCGGCGGGGGGAAACCCCCGCCATTAAGGGGAGATGATGTCTGTCATGCCTGAAGCGCCTTTATGAAGGGGTTGCCGGTTCGCCGGTAGCCCCTTTTTCCTTTCCGCGTCTTCCCTGTTTGCTGCCTGCTGTCTGCCTGCTTCCTCTTCTTCTCCCTGCTGTGATGCCTCTTTTTAAACCTTAAAGGTTTTAAAAGCATACCCACACTGGACACCTTCGGCTCCCGGCCAGCTGCGCTGTCCAGTCGTCGAGCCACACTCCGCCAGGGCAGCTGCTTCGCACCTGCCGGGCTCCGCCGAACCCGCAGGCGGTTTCGGGCCTGACGGCTAGTGTCTGATGTCTGAGGTCAGGGTCAACGGCAGCGCTTGCTGCGACCGTTCCGGCCGCGCCGCTTTCACCGTGCCGGCGAAGGACTGCCGGCACTCTGCAGGGCAACGCCGTTTCGCGCCCGCGCTCTTCGTCGTTGCGGCGGGTGCCTGCTCCTTTCCCCTGGTGCCGTATCACCCGTTTGAGTCCATTCGCCGGGGCTGAGACAAGCACAGTCGCCATCATCCGTCCAGGGTAAATGGCACACGGTAAACCGCGCCCTGGACAGCTGCTGTCGCCCGTGCTCGTTTACGCCCTCGCGGCGAACGGCTCTCAAACGGGTGAAGGTTTTATCCAGGGGGCAGGTTCCGCAGGTCCCCGCACAAAGTCAAAACCGCGGCCCCGGCAACTCAACGGGTGATGGTTAAAAAATTAAACAGGTGAAGGAGAATATTATGCGATTAGCATCCCGATTTGGACTTACTCATTCCATTCGTCAGGAACGCCCACTGACTAACGATGAATTGGTCAAGGTAGTACCTTCTGTGTTTTCAGAAGAAAAGCATAATTCACGTAGTGATCGCTATACCTATATTCCAACCATTACACTGCTGGATAAATTACGTGAAGAAGGATTCCAGCCATTTTTTGCCTGTCAGTCACGAGTAAGGGATGAGGATAAACGGGGGCATACTAAGCATATGGTAAGACTTCGCCGTGAAGGGGCCAATAAAGGAGCAGAAGTACCCGAAATTATTCTTCTTAACTCGCATGATGGATCGTCCAGCTATCAAATGATACCGGGTATGTTCCGTTTTGTATGCACAAATGGCCTTGTATGCGGTACGTCGTTTGGCGAGATTCGTGTACCTCATAAAGGTGATATTGTTGGGAGGGTCATAGAAGGTGCTTACGAAGTTCTGGGCATTTTCGATAAAATTACTGAAGGCGTTGATGTCATGAAGTCTATTACATTAACCAAAGAAGAACAGCGTCTGTTTGGACAAGCTGCATTAACCTACCGATACGATGATGAAAATAAAGCGCCAGTCAGCATTGAACAGATAATTCATCCTCGCCGTTATGAAGATAAAAAAGATGACATCTGGACGACATACCAAAGGGTACAGGAAAATCTGATTAAAGGCGGTTTGCCGGGCCGAACTGAAAAAGGGAAAAGAACAACAACCCGGCCAGTAAAAGCAATCGATGGTGATGTCAAACTCAATAAGGCATTGTGGTTAATTGCGGAGAAATTCCGCACTCTTAAAGGCTAATGATAAGCGCCGGGCAACTGTCCGGCGTTTTGATGGTGGGAATACTTATGTTTGAATTTAAAGCTGTCTGTGTCAGTATTTCACATATGGAAGAAAGTGATATCAGAGTACTTCAGGTGCTTTCATCAACAACAAATTATCTGACTTGTGATAGTTACTTAGAGTGGATACATGATACACCTTATGGTTGTGTTATAAGGATGTATGATTTCAAACGCCATCTTCTGGCGCTAAAAAGAGGTGGGGTGTCAAAATTTTTACGCAAAAATCTCATACTAATGCATCGGGAGGGCGGGTATCTGCTTTTTCATTTTGATAGTGATGCCGATTATTATCCAAGTATAGATGCCGTAGATTTTTAAGAAATTCAAGCCTTCTTATATCAGAAGGCTTTTTAGTTCATGGCGATTTTCTGATCTTTTAAAGAAGTTCGTTTGCTTGCTTTGATAGCCGTGTAGTAGTAATGGATCTTCTTCGCATACTCGTAACGTCTTGCTGCCTGGCGTGGGGTCTTTTTGAAGCCTGCATTGTATGCCCCGACAGCATCCCAAGAAACGCCCCACTTTTTAAACGCCTGAGCCAGATAATAGGCTCCGGTGTAGATGTTAAGACAAGCATCGCTAAGAAGATGATCCGGTTTTATTCCATATCGCGACAGTTCGTTGAAATGCTGCGAGTCAATTTGCATCAGCCCTGATCCATAGCCCGTAACAGGATTACGCCCAATCGCATCAATTTTAAAACGTGATTCTTGCCATGATATAGCCCGCAGGAGATCCGGATCAATTTTGTAATCCCTGCCTGCCATATCAAAGCAGTCTGCTGCCATTGATGACAATGGTATTAAAGACAGGACGATACTAAACGCAACTCCCTTCATGAATTCCCCTCCGTGACCAAATCCCGGAATAACCTTAACCCATCCCAGACCGAGACTCAACATATATGCACTCCTCACCACAAAATGACCACACCCCACGCAAAATTAATATTTTGCAGATTTGGCATTTGAAACAGTGAGTTAAGGAAAAAATAATGTGCAGCACATTATTTAATGTGCTAAAGCGATTCGCTTATGAATCTGAAGCGATTCGTTAATGAATTGCACGCGATTCAGTAGAGACTAATTTTTCTAAAAACATGTGTTTACAAGTATCGTGAATCTATATTAGATTCGTCAAAAATCGAACAGTGATTCGTGAGGGGATTCATCATTCTGTTGTGATGAATCTAATGGTGAATCGTGCAGAAAACCGCTTCTTCAATATGTTGTATATGTCTTAAGTCTCCGGGTATAAATAAGAGGGTATATGGCTAAAATTCAGGTGTACGTTAATGATAATGTTTCTGAGAAAATCAATGCAATTGCCGTTCAGAGGCGTGCAGAAGGTGCAAAGGAGAAAG
Source organism: Klebsiella sp. DY2415 (assembly GCF_026314315.1). Classification (NCBI taxonomy): domain Bacteria; kingdom Pseudomonadati; phylum Pseudomonadota; class Gammaproteobacteria; order Enterobacterales; family Enterobacteriaceae; genus Klebsiella; species Klebsiella sp. DY2415. The sequence goes on from NZ_CP111116.1 coordinate 55,092, forward strand.
ATATCAGCTATTCAAGCATTGCATCCATGTTACTTGAACTCGGGTTGCGTGTATATGAAGCACAACTGGAGCGCAAGGAGTCAGGCTTTAATCAAATGGCCTTTAATAAGGCCTTGCTTGAAAGTGTCATAAAGACTCAGTTTTCAGTGAATAAAGTTCTGGGTATTGAGTGCCTGAGTCCCCATGTTAAAGACGATCCCCGGTGGCAATGGAAGGGAATGGTTCAAAATATCCAGGAGGATGTTCAGGAAATCATGCACCGATTTTTCCCTGAAGATGAGAGTGAAGGCGAGGAATAGAATAAGACTTTTCGTATGATGCATCTTGTTAGCTGGTAATTATGTTTTTATTGTTATCGTAAAAATTATTGTTCTTTTCTTGATAGTTATTTCAGTATAAAGATCTGCTTTAATTTGATGACTTTGTAGGAAGTGAGATTTATAATTTAAACGTAGTTTAAAATTTGTGAAACATTGGTGTAGAGAGGTATCAGCTCCCTACACCAACTATCCATAGAACCTTCGAAGGAGGCACCTATGTGTGCGATGGATCGTAGTAGCGATAACGCCTTAAGTCAATCGGTGAGAGATGCCCTTTTTCACATAAAAGCGCTGTATCATTCTTCTCCTGTCTCAGTTTGCGTAAGAAATCAACAACGCGACATACTTTACTCAAACATCTCTTTCAAGCATCTTTATGATTTTTTCAAAGCAGAGGGCGATGGAAATAGTTTTTCTGGTTCATTTATTGAATTGGAACTAATGCTATACCAGTTAGAACTTGACTGCATGGCGTTAGGTCGGGGGTGTGTATTAAGTAAGATATTTTCTTGTGGTTCATCTAATTTCCAGGTTCGGATGGAGTGTATTAATACTCAAGATGATGAGATTTATATTTTTTGGCAGGTTAACTTATTAATTGTTGCACCATTATCAAGTAGGAAGTTTAAAAGTGTAGACGCAGATGCTCTTTGTGATCTTGATAAAGTCATGGTAGAGATAACTGATTTGAATATTGTCCCATTATCATTTTATGTTCTTGGGTTTAGTTATAGTGATATATCAAGGTACTTAGATATCCCAGAAAGAACGGTAAAGAAAAGAATAGAGCGTTCAAAGGCGAAAGTGGCAGTTATATATCCTTCGTTTAGTGAGTTTGTTGCCGATTGTTACAGGACAAGGAAAGTATATTTTTTTACCGAAAATGTTTATGAATTTGTCATGTTAAAATAATGTAAATTAAATTGGGGCTATACTGCACCTTTTTTCATTAATTTTTTTGTGTAATGATTCGGTTTAACAAAATTTCTGTTGGAGGGTTTTATGTCATTTAAACATTCCGATGGGGGGAACAGAACGCTTGTTTCCGTTTATCTTGATGATGACATTCATGCAACTTTAGTCAGTGCCAAGAATCGTAGTGGAAGAACCAAATCGACTGAGGCAGCTATGCGCCTTAAAGATCATTTAAAACGTTTCCCAAACTATCTCTTTACGGAGAAGCAAGAGGAGGTCAAATAACATTTAACTTAGTCTAAATTGATGTGGGTTTTTACTTAAAACATTCTCTTTAAAGGAAATTAATATGAATGCTGTATTAAGTATTCAGGGAAATACTTTCTCTGAAGAAACCAAACCGTCTTTTCTGTCACGTGTTTTCAACAAAAAGTCAGCCCTGAAAGTGACCAAGGCTGTGCTGCCGGTAGCCGCTCTGGCGGCATTCTTCCCGGATGTAGCGATGGCCACCACCACGACTGACCTGATGAAATCCGGTGATACCACTGTCAAAGGTACGTTTGGTAAGTCATCCAGCGTCGTCAAATGGGTGGTACTGGCAGAGGTTATCGCGGGCGGCATCATGTATATGATGACCAAAAACGTGAAGTTCCTGTTCGGCTTCGCCATCATTTCAACCTTCATTACCATCGGTATGTCTGTAGCCGGCTACTGACAGGAAATACGTGATGACGGGAGACGAATTAAAGAAATACCGTTTCCCGGAAACACTGACTAACCAGAGCCGCTGGTTTGGTTTATATCTCGATGAACTTATCCCGGCCGTTATTTGTCTCGGCTGGGGTTTCTGGAGCAGCAAGTTCATATTTGGTATGGCTGCAGCGGCACTGGTTTTCTGGGGTATCAAGAAACTGAAAAAAGGGCGGGGCAGTTCATGGTTACGCGATTTGATTTACTGGTATCTGCCGACCTCCCTTCTTAAAGGCTTTTTTCATGATGTTCCGGATTCCTGTTTCCGGCAGTGGATCAAATAAAGTCGTGGAGAAATAACACATGGAACATGGTGCCCGACTCAGTACTACGCGTGTCATTGCGCTGGGATATATCTGTATGGGAGCAGTCATTCTCCTCAGTCTGACCACCAATATTATTCAGGGTGTTAATAATTACCGCCTTCAGACAGAACAGAAAGTGGCTGTCACTCCGATGTTATTCGGTGCGCCGTTTGCTGTATCGCAGAACCAGGCGGATGCCTCTTATCTTGAGCAGTTAGGTCTGAGTTTTGTTGCCTTACGCCTGAATGTCACGCCGGAAACGGTCGACGCACAACATGCCCAGTTGCTCAGATATGTCTATCCAGGAGCACAAAACAGTCTCAAGGTTCAATTAGCAGAAGATGCCAAACGGATAAAAGATAATAACGTCAATGCCACATTTTATATGACATCTGTACGTTCCTATCCGGCAGAAAACCGGGTCGATATCCGTGGAGAACTGAAAACCTGGATAGGGGATTCTGCGCCCTATAGTGAAATTAAACAGTATGTCCTGCAGCTTAATCGTGTTGATGGTGTCAGCTGGCTGGCGCGGTTTGGAGAAGTAAATAATGAAAGCAATTAAACCCTTATTTATCTCCTGCAGCCTGTGTTTTACGGTCCCTGCGATATCTGCCACGCTGAGCGTGACACTGGCCCCCACTGTTGTACCACTGGCAAATGGCGGGCAGGCAAATATTGCCGTGAGCAATACCGATCCGAATCTGTTTACTGTACCGGGTGACCGTATTACTGCCATTAACAGCCTGGATGGAGGGCTGACCAATCAGGAACAGACTGACAGCGGAGGTGCCATTCTGGCCACCGTCAGTAAAAAACCATTCACGTTTATCGTGGAAACCGAACGGGGCCTGAACTTCTCCATTCGTGCCGTACCTCGCACGGGGGTGGGCCGGACAATCCAGCTGGTGACTGAGCTTGTCGGTACCCCCGGCCCGGCAAAGGCCTGGGAAGAGTCAAACCCGTATGAGTCTGTGCTGGTCACCCTGAATCGCGCCGTGCGCCAGGACAACATTCCTGATGACTATCAGTCTGTGCCGGTCACGTCAGAGTCGTTACAGGTACCTGCGGGTTTGCGGGCAACAGCCGAAAGCGCATGGACAGGTCATCACCTGAAAGTGGTCCGCTACAGCCTGGAGAATATGACGCTTTCCCCACGCATGGTTCGTGAAAGTGACTTCTGGCAGTCCGGTACACGCGCCATCATGCTCAGTTCCCCGGCAGGTCAACTGACAGGTGGTGGACGTATGCAGGTCTGGGTCACGACTGCTGAAGGGAGTCACTGATGGCTAATTTTAATACGCACATCAAACGTAAGCAGTACCTCTGGCTCGGCCTCATTCTTGTCGGTGGTGCCGGTACCGTGGCCGGTGGGATGTATCTTTCCGATCTGAATCTGAGTTCCGATGAAGAGACACCTGTGCAGGGCGAACCTGCTCCGGATATGACCGGCGTGGTCGACAGCAGTTTCAACAGCAAAGTGGCGCAGCACGCGACCACTGAAATGCAGGCTACCGCGGCCGACCTGAACAAGCGCTTTGAATCCCTGCAGGGCGAAGTAGATCTGCTTAGTAAATCGCGCACCGCTGACCAGATACGTATCGATAAACTGAGTAATGAGAATGTAACGATGCAGGAGCAACTGAAGGCGCTGGGGGTGAAACCGGCTGTCTCTGGCGGGGAACCCGCACCGGCACCGCCGTCTCCTCCGCCAGGACCCGAAGGGGAGCCGCAGCCTGCTAATTTCCCACCTCTGTCTGGCGGCGCGGTACCGCCACCGACGGCTTTCTATCCGGGCAACGGATCCGTACAGCCTCCTCAGGTCAGTTATCAGTCTGTACCGGTACCAAATCAGATCCAGAGAAGAACGTTCAACTACAACAAAGGGAGAAAAGGCAAAGAGTTACCGTACATCCCGTCTGGTAGTTTTGCGAAAAGCATCCTGATTGAAGGTGCTGACGCAAATGCTTCTGTCACCGGTAACGAATCGACGGTGCCAATGCAACTGCGTGTGGTCGGTCGGGTGGAGATGCCGAACAGTAAAACCTATGACCTGACCGGTTGCTTTGTCGGTCTCGAAGCCTGGGGTGACGTATCGAGTGAACGTGCGATTGTCCGTACGCGCAATATCAGCTGTATCAAAGGGGATAAAACCATCGACCAGCCGATTAACGGACATGTGTCCTTTATGGGCAAGAATGGAGTGAAAGGCGAAGTGGTGATGCGTAACGGCAAAATCCTCGGCTGGGCCTGGGGCGCAGGCTTTGTTGACGGGATTGGTCAGGGCATGGAGCGGGCTTCGCAACCTGCTGTTGGCCTGGGTGCAACGGCATCCGTTGGCGCCGGGGATGTGCTGAAGATGGGGATTGGCGGCGGGGCATCCAAAGCCGCACAGACCCTGAGTGAGTATTACATCAAACGCGCTGAACAGTATCACCCGGTCATCCCGATCGGTGCGGGTAATGAAGTGACCGTGGTGTTCCAGGACGGTTTTCAGCTGAAAACCATTGAGGAGCTTGAAGCGGAGAAAAATGGGCAACAGCAGGCGCAGAATCAGCAGCACCCCGAACAACCTGAGAGCAGGTCACAGCAATCCGGCGGGAACCTGAATGGTTTTAATACCGATGAGATGCTGAAGAAGCTGGGCAAACTTGACCCGCGTGAGTTTTCTCCGGGAGCTGCTTCTCAGGGAGAAAACAATGGTTAAGCTTCTCCTGAGTTTCACATTGTCAGTACTGCGCTGGATTAACTGGCTGATTCACTATGCGATGGTTTATCCGCTGGCCATGATGGCGGCGCTGGTTGTTCTGGTGTTCTGCACGAAAAACATCCTCTGGATCTGGCTGCTGATGGCGGTTGTCTTTACGGGTGGTGCAGTGGTTTTCCGTCGTACCCCTGCCAGCAGAACGGGTATCACGTGGGTAAGGGATGCCAGGGGTAATGTCTTCCCCGGCTGCAGATCCGGCAAAGGCGCGATATCCCCGCTACTGGCCGGATATCAGAAACGCGGTGAGGCCATCATTGTTTATGACCCTTCCACCAGGTTTAGCGAGGAAGATAAAAATGAAATCAAAGAGAAATAATCCCTTTCCCGACGGAAAGGGTAATACGGTTCCGGCCGGAGAGTCTGGTGCAAGAAAATCGGCATTTTCATCAGAACTGATTTTTGCCCGATCGGATGTCACTCAGCTTAAGCGGGTTTACGGTGCGATGATTCCGGGTGAACGAGATAAATTAGTCCATACGATTAAGGCAAACACCACATTCAGGATGATCCTGAAAAAATAAATGACAAATGATGGGAAATATCATGAAGGAATTAATGCTGTTAATTCCTCTGGGCAGCGCTTTGCTCTTAACCGGGTGCGCGGGCACAGAGTCCGATTTTGAATGTAATGCCACAACATCCGATACCTGTATGACGATGGAGCAGGCCAATGAGAAAGCAAAAGCCCAGGAGGAAAACGCATCAGCAAAGCCGGCTGCGGCAGGGTTGCCACGACTGGCTGACGGAAATTTCAGGACGTCTTCGCCAAACTCATACCTGCTGCCGCCTCAGCCAGTCATTAATCCGGTGCGAAATACTGCGCCAACTGTGACGGTGAGCAATAAATCCGGGTTCCTGAATACGGTACCGGTCAATCATGATGACGTACTGAGAAGCCGAATGGCTCCGGTGTATATCAGACCAGTGAATACCAGTACATATACTTCTCCGTCTACGGTGCCAGGTAATTATCCCAGGCCCCTGAGAAAGGGTGAGCAAACAGCGTCATTATGGATAGCGTCTTACGTTGATTCTGATGATGTTTATCACCAACCTACAACAGTTGTCTTTGTTGTTACACCATCGGCGTGGGGTCAGCCCCGTATTAACTAATCGCCAGTGCCATTTATGGTGCTGAGAAATAATTATATTAATGATTTTAAAACGAGTGCCCTGAGCGTTGAAAGGGATGGGCGGTAGCGTATTTTTTACTTCTGGGGAAAATTATGTTTAATTATAAGCTTTTTAGTTCTCTGTCTTTAGTGGCAGTTGTATTGATGGTTTTAATGTTAGTTTTAAAATTAACACAACCCAGTAAAGAAGACTTAATTAAGGACGGAAAGTATTGGTCGACTGACTGTAATCTGAAGGAGATTGATGTTCCTGGCGGTGTTTTTACAAGTAATATAAACCGACTGGATTGTTCAGGGGTCATTGTTAATGTGGTGACAGATAAGTACAACCGCGCTTTATCCGCGTATAACAAATCCAAACGTATTGAAATAAAAACCAGTGAGCCTTTGAACGATGCGGTAGAGACATTAAAAGGAGGCAGATAATGAGAGCCTACTATCTGGAGGGTAATAATATTACCTGGCTTAATGGTGTGTGCTTATTGCTTATCTTTATAGGGGGGGGGCGGGGCACTGGCCATGTTTGTTATCCCTGAGAAAATTAATTTGCGAGTCAGCAGAGGTAACACATTTATCTTTAGTGCGCTTATGGCAGTGCTTGCGTTTAGCATGCTTGTTAGCTTCTCAAGTGGGTCATTCACAATGGATGAACTCGAAGCCGGGAGACACTGGAAGAATGACTGCAAACTCCTGGAGGTGAACGTTCCAACAGGTACGTTTGCTGATACTGTAAACAAACTGGATTGTGCGGGTGTCATCATTAATGTCCCCAGGATTCAGTATGATGAGTATATCCACCAATGGGAATTGTATAAGGCTAAAAATAAATGAAGGTAATGCTTTTAAAACTTACGCTTATTTTTATGTTTGTTGGTGTTCCTGCAATCGTATTAATTTATTTTTTTCACAAGGATTATGATGAAAGACTGCCTGCCCGGCCAGAACAACTGACCGCTATTGCAAAAGAAACACCCTGCGCAACAGAAGCGTTTATACAGGCTTTGAAACCTGACGTTTTGGAAGGTCAATCTGGACCTTTAAGTTTGCGTAATGCTAAAAAACTCGCATTCGATTGCAGGGAACGAAATGAGTTAAATAAAACTCAGCAAGCAAGAGCGGATGAAAGTAGAGAGCTACGTAAAAAACAACTGAAAGCTCTGAACGGTATCAATAAATGAAAATGAGGATGGTAATGGTGTTTATTGCAAAATACGGGTCGTTTTTATGCTTTTTATTACGGTTATTAAAATAACTTTCTGACGTATTCGTGATGCACCATTTTGTCTTTTTAATGCTTATTTAATACCCTCATAAGGAACGCTCGCATGAGTAATAACATCATGGACACCGTTGCTCAGGCCGTTAATTCGCTTGTTTCAGCGTTAAAATTACCCGACGAATCCGCAAAAGCCAACGATACGTTGGGTAGTATGAATTTCCCACAGTTCAGCCATGTTTTGCCTTATAAGGATTATGATTCTGCAACGGGGCTTTTTATCAATACGAAAACAGTCGGTTTTGTTTTTGAAGCACGTCCTTTGCCTGGTGCTAACGCACATATTGTGTCGTCTCTGGAAAATCTTCTGCGTACAAAACTGCCCCGTAATGTTCCGGTGACCATCAATCTTGTCTCTAGCAAGCTGGTCGGTGACGATATTGAGTATGGATTACGGGAGTTTAGCTGGAGCGGTAAACAGGCAGAAAAATTTAATGCCATCACCCGTGCCTATTATCTACGAGCGGCAGAAACACAGTTTTCTCTGCCTCCCGGAATGGATTTACCGCTGACGCTGCGTAACTACCGCGTATTCATATCCTGCTGTGTCCCCAGAAAGAAACATTCAAAAGCGCAAATTGTTGAACTGGAGAACCAGATAAAAATCATCCGGGCCTCTCTGCAGGGAGCGCAGATCCCGACCCGAATCCTGGATGCGCAGGGCCTGGTCGATATGGTGCGTGAGCAGGTCAACCCTGACCCGGAAGAAATGTATCGCAAGCCTTATAAGCTGGACCCGTATCAGGATCTGAATTACCAGTGCGTCGAAGACAGTTTCGATATGCAGGTGACGGCGAACCATCTGAAAATTGGCCTGCTGGACCGGAACGGCAACGAGAAGGTCACACGCGTGACGAACTATCATCTGGCACGGGACCCGGAAATCGCGTTTCTCTGGACCAGCGCGGACAACTACGCCAACCTGTTGAACCCGGAGCTCTCCATCTCCTGCCCGTTTGTCATCACGCTGACGCTGATGGTGGAAGATCAGGTGAAGACCCAGAACGAGGCTAACCTGAAGTTTCTCGACCTGGAGAAGAAAAGCAAAACGTCCTATGCGAAGTATTTCCCGTCCGTGGAAAAGGAAGTTCAGGAGTGGGGGGATATCCGCCAGAGGCTGGCGACTAACCAGTCCTCGCTGGTGTCCTACTTCTTCAATATCACCGCTTATACAGCCGATAACGCAGAAGCCTCCCTGGCCACCGAGCAGGAGATCCTCAACAGTTACCGCAAAGGGGGATTTGAGCTGCTGCCTGCACGTTATCACCATCTGCGAAATTACCTGGCCATGTTGCCGTTTAAATCCGGTGAGGGTCTGTTCAAAGAACTCCAGGCGGCAGGTGTTGTTAAGCGAGCTGAAACCTTTAACGTGGCCAACCTGCTGCCGGTCGTTGCTGACAGTCCACTGGCGCCGGCAGGGTTGCCGGCACCTACCTATCGTAATCAGCTGGCGTTTATTGACCTGTTCTATGAGGGGATGAACAACACCAACTTCAACATGGCCGTCTGCGGGACTTCCGGAGCGGGGAAAACGGGTCTTATCCAGCCGCTGGTTCGCAGCGTACTCGACTCCGGCGGGTTTGCCTGGATTTTTGATATGGGTGATGGCTATAAGTCGCTGTGCGAGAACATGGGTGGGGTCTACCTTGACGGCGACTCGCTGAAATTCAACCCGTTTGCCAACGTTCTTGATGACGCCAACTTTGATCTGTCGGCTGAGCGTATCCGGGACCAGATGTCGGTGATGGCAAGTCCGAACGGTAACCTGGACGAGGTCCATGAAGGTCTGCTCCTGCAGGCGGTTCAGGCGGCCTGGTTAAGTAAGCGAAATAAGGCGCGCGTTGATGATGTGGTCGATTTTCTCAAAACGGCGAAGGACAGCGCCGAGTATGCCGATTCTCCGACTATCCGCAGCCGCCTTGATGAGATGATTATCCTGCTCGATCAGTACACGGTGAACGGGATTTACGGCGACTACTTCAACTCTGATGAGCCATCTCTGCACGATGATGCCCGTATGGTTGTCCTTGAACTTGGTGGCCTGGAGTCCCGTCCGTCACTGCTCGTCGCAGTCATGTTCTCGCTCATTATCTACATCGAAAACCGGATGTATCAGTCCCCACGAAGCCTGAAAAAACTGAATGTCATTGACGAGGGCTGGAGACTGCTGGACTTCAAAAACGAAAAGGTCGGGACCTTTATCGAGAAGGGATACCGGACGGCGCGCCGGCACCTGGGTTCATATATCACTATCACCCAGAACATCGTGGACTTCGACTCTCCGACCGCGTCCAGTGCTGCACGGGCAGCCTGGGGAAACTCCTCCTACAAAATTATCCTCAAGCAGTCAGCGAAAGAATTTGCCAAATATAACCAGCTGTATCCGGATCAGTTCACTCAGATACAGCGGGACATGATTAATAGTTTTGGGTCGGCCAAAGACCAGTGGTTCAGCTCTTTCATGCTGCAGGTGGAAGCGCACACCTCCTGGCACCGCTTGTTCGTCGATCCGCTCAGCCGGGCTATGTACTCCTCAAGTGGCGGGGACTTTGAGTACATCAAAACCCGCAGGAAAGAGGGCGTCGATATTCACGATGCTGTGTATGACCTGGCCTGCAGAAACTTTACGGCCGAAATGGTCGAGCTGGAAGCCCGCATAGCACGCGATAACGTAAGGAGTGCAGCCTGATGGAAAACAATACAGAACAACAGACCAGAACGATGTTCTCAATCTTTCGCCGTGTCTCAGTCATCGTGGCCCTGGTGCTCTTTACGCTGGCGGTCAGCGTCTTTCTCACGCGGGTCGTACTGGAGTATACCACGCCGCGGGTGGTGGCCTTTGATATGAAGAAGACGCTCGACAGCTTTATGGACAGCGTCAGTCAGAAGCAGCTGACAGAGGCACAGTCAAAAGCGTTGTCGGACCGGTTTAATAGCGCACTGGAGCAGAGCCTGGCGGATTACCAGCTGCAGCATCATGTGGTCATTCTGGTGTCGCCGGCGGTGGTTCAGGGGGCGCCAGATGTGACCCTCAAAATTCAGATGGACATTGCCCGGCGAATGAAAGGAGGCCGCGAATGATGCGCTTTCGTTATTACCTGCTCGCCGGTTGTCTGTTATCGCCACTGACCTACGGCGCCGACCTCGGTACCTGGGGGGATTTATGGCCCGTCCGGGAGCAGGACATGCTGGAACTCATCACGCAGCGCCTGCAGGGACTGCAAAAATCCGGTCAATGGGACCAGGCAATGGGTGAGTTTAAACAGCGGGTCATTGAGAACAGTCAGCGTCCGGCCCCGGTGGAGGGGCTGCACAGGGCGAAGAAATATGAGCAGCGCTGGTTTGACCCCAGTATCCGTCTGACCGAAGACCTGAAGGATAACGAGGGCCGGGTGTTTGCTCACCAGGGCGAGCTCATCAATCCCCTGAAAACCGTGCCCTTTATGCAGACCCTGTACTTTATCAACGGCGACGATCCTGACCAGATAGCCTGGATGAAACGCCAGGTGCCGGAAACGCTGATGAGCAAGATTATTCTGGTCCGGGGCAGCGTCCCTGACACCTCGTCCGCGCTGGACAGCCGGATTTATTTCGACCAGAACGGCGTGCTGAGCCAGCGGTTCGGCCTGACCACAGTGCCGGCGCGTATCACCCCGGCACCCTCCGGTGAGCGGCTGAATATTGAGACCTTCCCGCCCGATCAGGAAACCAGACATTCTCCGGAATAACTTCAGGGAAAGGAATAAAACATGAAGCCCTCTTTGTTCTTTTTTATCTTCGTTGTTTTCTCAGCCTTCAGCGGCCCGGCCGCAGCAGACCCCTCATGTGAAGGTCGGTTTGTGAATCCGATCACCGATGTCTGTTGGCAATGTATTTTTCCGATGTCCATCGGGAGTGCATCGGTTGCGGCCGGGGGCGGCCCGGACACCGTGAATCCGGCCAGCCCGATTCAGTATTGCCCCGCACCGCCCCCGATATTTGTTCGTATTGGTATGGCGATTGGTTACTGGGAGCCGATGGCCATGACGGATGTCAGCCGTTCGCCAGGCTGCATGGTGAACCTCGGGGGATTCAGTATCAATCTCGGCAAGACCGGCATGGGGACGGCTAAAAAGGACGACAAGCAGGTGAACGGGGCCTTCTATCACGTCCACTGGTACAAATATCCGCTGACCTACTGGTTGAACATCATTACCTCTGCCGGGTGCCTTGAAGGGGGTGATATGGATATTGCCTATTTGTCCGAAATCGACCCGACCTGGGTGGACAGTAGCCTGACCACCATTCTGAATCCGGAAGCCATTTTGTTTGCTAACCCGATAGCTCAGGGTGCGTGTGCAGCAGATGCCATAGCCAGTGCATTCAACAAACCGCTGGATATTTTGTTCTGGTGCGCCGGCTCTCAGGGCTCGATGTACCCGTTTTCCGGCTGGGCCAGCAACGAGTCCAGTCCCCTGCAGTCATCGCTGTTACTCAGTGAGCGAATGGCCTACAAGCTCCATCGCCAGGGCCAGATAATGGAGACCGTCGGTGCGGATGTGGCGGTCTGCTACGAATACCCGTCCCCGATTATTCCGAAGGAACGCTGGCGCTATCAAATGGTGAACATGTACCCGGACAGCGGTCAGTGCCATCCCCTCGGGCGCAGCGTTATGCGCTGGGAGGTCGGGAAAAACCCTCCGGTTACGCGAAAGAACTTCGGCTACCTGATGTGGCGTAAACGTAACTGTGTCTACCTCTGAACGGAGTCCCTGATGAAGTTAAAGAATGTATTAATGACGCTGATTGTATTTTCAGGCTCAGTAGTCGCTGCCGGTAGCCCTGGCAGCCCGACTACGGCAGACAGGGAGTGGCTGAAACAGCAGGAAGACTTCAGCGAACAGTTACGCCAGCATCCGGACAAACAGCTGCAGCAGGAGCTGGAAGCGCAGATTAACCGCAATCCCCTGGCAAAATCCGATCGTCAGTTTATCGACAGCCTGGCCAGTCAGCAGAAGGAGGCTAACCAGGAAAAACCGACAGAAGGGGGTCTGTACTTTGTGTCCTTCTCGATACCGGAAGAAGGTCTGAAGCGAATGCTTCACGAAACAATGCAGTACCGTATCCCGGCCACGTTACGGGGACTGGTCAACAATGATATGAAAGCGACGACCGATGCAGTGATGCAACTGGTTAACGACGGAGTGACTGACGGCGTGCAAATCGACCCGACGCTCTATACGCAGCACAACATCCGTAGCGTGCCGGCCCTGGTGGTCCGCTGTCAAGCCGGCTTCGACGTGGTGCATGGCAATATCAGGCTGAAACAGGCTCTGGAGAAGGTCGCTGAGAAAGGGGACTGCGCGAACACCGCCCGTCATATTCTGGAGGGGACTAAATGAGATCGCTTCCCGTCATTGCAACCGTTCTGGGGGCCTTTATCGGGTTTGCAGGACCAGCCGGTGCAGACAGCAATACGGATTACAAAACCGGCTCAGACTTTGCAAAACAGGTCCAGGGAGGTGGGCTTGATGCCCTGAAAAACTTCAACGGGGCTGACACGCTGCCGGGATATACCAGCAAACCTGAGCAGTCGAAGTATTACGGCGGCGTTTCCGCCAGTGGGGACAGTAACCTGAAAAGCGATTCTGCAGCGGCATGGAGCAGCAGTGAAGTGGGGAATAGCATCACAGAGTCGTTTACTAACCGCCCACCTGACAGTATCTCAGTCGATGCGCCGTTTATTCAGGCGGCAAAAGAAACCGAGTCCAGAGCCGATTCCATCGTGGGGAATACCGGTCAGGCCTGTACGGCATCGGTCGTTAATCGCAGCGAGTTCACAAACCATACATGTGAGCGGGATTTGCAGGTCGAGAACTTCTGCACACGGGAAGCGACCCTGAAAGACAATGCCACGACGCAAAAGGTCAGTCGCACGTATCAACAAACCGTTCCGATGAATTATGCCCGGAGCAGTAACCGCTGGGAGGGGAGGCTGACGATCCCGTCGTCAGGCCGTCTTTTAAGCGTCGCGGTAGATGGTGAGCCTCTCCCGGTTCCCTGGATTTATCAATGTGACAGTGAGGGAAAGGTAAAAGATAGCTGCAAGATTGCTGTCAGTGAAAACATCACTCTCTTTGAAAAAACATTTCCTGTTGATGTGATGGCCTGGCCCAATACGGTAACGACGTGCTCCGGTGGTAAGAACACACACTGTACTGACCATTACTATGATGGTACCGGGAAAATACACCAGTCATTCAGCATGGACCGGAATGTTGTGGGCGGGCAGACCTTTCCGGTAATGAAAACGTCCAAAACCCTCCCGTCAGTGAGTATTAAGCCCATCCAGGTCACGGTCACTCTGGTCATGGAAGAGACGGAAACGATCTTTGCTCCGGAGGTTGTGTGGGTTGAGAGCTGCCCGTTCAGTAAGGATGAGGGCACGAAGATCGGATCAGAGTGTATCAGCCCGGGAGGGACGAAAACCCTTAATCTCGGCGGGAAAGAGTACACCTTCACTGAAGCCTGCTGGAAATACAAAGATACCTGGCTGACTCAGCCAGCGGATAACGGCTCCTGTGAAAGCCTGATGAATAACACCGCCTGTACGCTGTCATCACGTCAGTGCGCATTCAGCGCGGAAGACGGTACCTGTCTGCATGAGTATGCCACGTTCTCATGTGAAACCCGGACCAGTGGCAAGCAGATGATTTGTGGCGGAGATGTCTTCTGTCTTGATGGTGAATGCGATAAAGCGGTCAGCGGTACGAATAACGGCTTTGGACAGGCTGTTTCCGAGCTCGCAGCGCTGGCCGCCGCAGGGAAAGATGTTGCGGAGCTGAACGGCGTGGATGTCAGGGCATTCACCGGTAAAGCAAAATACTGCAAAAAATTTGCGGCCGGATTCAGCAACTGCTGCAAGGACAGCGGATGGGGACAGGATGTGGGTCTGGCACGTTGCAGCAGTGAAGAGAAGGCGCTGGCTAAAGCGAAAACGAACAAGCTGACGGTGAGTATTGGCGAGTTTTGCTCGAAGAAGGTGCTGGGTATCTGCCTCGAAAAGAAACGTAGTTACTGCCAGTTTGACTCAAAACTGGCACAAATTGTTCAGCAGCAGGGGCGAAATGGCCAGCTTCGTATCGGCTTTGGCGGTGCCAGCAGCCCGAACTGTCGTGGAATTACGATAGAAGAGATGCAAAAAATTAACTTTAACCAGCTGGACTTCACAAATTTCATGGAGGATCTAATAAATAACCAAAATATCCCGGAAAATTCAGAACTGACGGAAAAGACCAAAGCACGCATTAAAGAACTTCTTACGCAGTCTTCAGTAACATTGTCCCGTATTGAAAATAATAAGGATGGCTTAAATGAATAAGCTGGCCGGATTTACCTCGATGATATTTTTCGCATTACTAATACCTGCTTCAAATGCTGCCAGCAAAGAGGAACTCAAGAAGCTGTATTCAATGCAGGTTCCCGGCACTGTCATTCAGTGTAGGAGAACGGATGAAACGTTTTTTACAAAATTAAAAATGATTTCCCGGTATACGGTTACGGAGCAAAGTGAAAATAAAACAAAAATGGATGGGCGGGTTGCCATATACGCCACCGGTCTGAAAAGTTTACGATTTGAAGCTGAATTTAAAGCTACCCGGACAATGCTGGATACTCGTGATATGTGGGAGGTCGATCCCGACTCGCTGGTTATGAAAGTATCAGGTGAGGATGCGAAACGCTTTAAAAATAAGGGAGGGGTTGATTTTTTCAGGGATAATAGCAAGTTAAACTATGACGAACACTCTGACATTCGATTTACTACCTACCCCGATTATATTATCGGGGAGGAGGATTCTGGATTCTTCACATCAAAAGGTGCACAGGAATGCACTACTCGCTTTGCTGATAGTTTACCCGCAGGTAAGGCCGGACTGAAGGTGAAGGAGGATAACAGCAATAAGGAATACAACCATGAAAGTTAACTTTCATAAAAAACCTGTCGTCGATTTTGTGGTGAGGTTACTGCTGACGATAATTATTATATCTCCTGTACTGTATTTTTCATGGGATGCCGTAAAGGGGACGTCTGGTGGTGATTATATTGAAAGTGTTGTTTTTATTCTCGTGGTCGGTTTTTTCTGGTGTATTAATTACCTCTTTTTTACTGCCTTTGGGGAAGTAATCCAGAAAATGAAGGTGGATAAATGAAGCTGGTGACCACATTTAAAGAATGGCGCAAAGTTGCAGGAATGGTTTTTGTGCTTGTTCTATTGATTATTTGCATAGCTACGTTATTAACGAGTGACGATGCTTTCGTGTCTGTCCGATATCTTTTCTTTATTATTTTGCTCACGATTATAGCCAGACGATTTTTGCGTTAAAGACGGGCGTCCCTTTGTTAATCAGAAAAATAACCAGGAGTGTTCATGGAAGAGAAAAAATCGTACGGGCTGGTGATTGTATTTGTCGGCCTGTTTGTCGCTTTTCTGATCAGCATCATGTCTTACAGCCTGTGGCGGGATAAACAGATTAATGCGTTTATGGTCACCAACCGCGCCTGGGGCATTCAGTGTGACAGGATTTCTCAGGCTGCGTGGGTTGTTAAAGAGGGTGAGCGTGTGGCCTTAGAAATGAACGCTCTTCCGCTGTACTGCAGCGGTTACCGCTTTGAAGTCCGCAATGACGCAGGAAAAACATTGCGTCTTCTCGATAAATACAGCGTTTATCAGCACCTGTCACGCCAGCCTAATTAATTCAGTCAAAAAGGTGTTCATCATGGGAAAACTACATGTCGTCATCGTGGCGGGGTGCCTTTGCTGCAGCCTGACGCCAGCCTGGGCGAAAGATGCGGGCTGGCAGTGGTACAACGAGAAACTAAAGCCCCGGGAAGAAGAGAAACCACCTGGACCCGCGGCCCCTCCGCCGCAAATGGATATTCTGGAAAAACAGGCAGCCCTTCAGCTTGCAACGAAAAAAGCATTAGCGGAAGCCATTATGTATCCCTCAGTACCGGCTTTTGTGAAGTATTTCCGACTGCAGAATTACTGGACGCAGCAGGCAGGCCTGTTCTCGATGAGCGCGAAGAAGGCCATGCTGGAAAACCCGGAACTTGATTACAACCTGCAGTACAGCCACTACAACGGCACTGTGAAAAACCAGCTGGCTGCTGACTATGCCGAGCAGCGCCAGGCTATCGCCACCCTCGCACAGCACTACGGCGTGATGTTTTTCTACCGCGGACGGGAGGCCATTGATGGGCAGCTGGTCCAGGTGATTCAGAACTTCCGCGAAACCTACGGCCTGAGCGTGATACCGGTGTCGGTCGACGGTGTGGTGAATCCCATGCTTCCTGACAGCCGGATGGACCAGGGCCAGGCAGAGCAGCTTGGCGTGAAGTTCTTCCCTGCGATGATGCTGGTTAACCCGAAAAGCGGCCAGGTGAAGCCTCTCAGTTACGGCTTTATTAGCCAGGACGACCTGGCGAAACAGTTCCTCTACGTCTCCAGCGACTTTAAACCCAATTTTTGAGGATTAACGGATGATTTATTTTCGGGTAGGGTGTGCGGCTTTGCTTTTCATCACCACTCCAGCACTGGCTTCAGAAATAATGGGCGTTCCTGAGGGGGGGCGGGTTTTCTGGTTTGTTATTTTTCCTGTGACGAGTCTGATTTTTCCTGTTCTGTTTGGTGCATTATTCTCCCGGAATTATTTGTTTAAAGAATACCTTATCATTGCAATGTCAGTTCTGATTACACAACTTCTTTTTATTGCATGCCTTTATTCATTTGACTATTTTAAAATCATTATGGTATCCGGGCTGGTTCAGTCGATAGTACCTTTAATGATATATGCCGTGATATCTGTTAAGGATGAAACAAAAATCGCCAGAACTTCAAGGTACAAGGTTTGTATCGGAGGCGCGTCCATAGTTGTGGCTGTGATTACATGGTTATTTTTAAAGTTACTGCTTGATTGTTGAAGCATCCACGGGAGTTGATTAGTTCATTTATTTTATAGTGACAAGATAGTTGTATAATAATGCACCAGAAAAGAAAGATAATAATCCATGTGCGCTTTTTGATTATTTTTTTAATGTAAATTGTTGTTATCCAGAATAGCCATGTTATAGCACCTGTCATTGTGATGGATGTCAGAATGATAATCCCATAATCCGGAATGTTTTGAGGCGGTAATGATTTTGACAGGATGTATACCGCAAGCAGGATGATTGCGTTCCCCAAAAGGGTTTCGCGGATGATATCCCTGATAATCAATAGTTTTTTTTCAACTTCATTATCCATTTTCTCTCCTGCTATCCGTTTCAACTGATGTTGAGCAATCAGTTAAACACAGAGAATTAAACAGGTCCAAAATTTTGAAAGAGGTTATATGCGAAAAATTCGTTTTCCCGATTTAGACATTACAGGGATGTGGGTGCTGGCCGTGGGCGTATTTTTCCACCTTATCGCCCGGTTGGTAAGGAAGCAGCCTGAGCTGGCCGTCCAGACTGGGGAAATATTCGGGCTGGGCATGGTCGTGTTCGGAGGGTACCGCATTCTCAATGCTCTCATTGCTGACGCTGAAAAACAGGAGAGAGCCCGTGAAAAGCAACCAGAAGATAATTAACGCTGGTGTCGCGACGCTGCTGTTACTGGCATTTTCACTGTCTTCCGTTACCCACGCTGGCACGCTGGATGACGTGAAATCCCTCTGGGACCCGCAGGGCATAACTGGCACGGCTCCGGCGGTATCCGCTGGCGTACCTGTATCTGCGAAGCCGGTCCCTCAGGCTCGTTGGTACCGGCTCAGCAACGGTAAACAGGTCAATCTCAGAGACTGGAAAGTGGTGCTGTTTATGCAGGGACACTGCCCGTACTGTCATAAATTTGACCCGGTGCTGAAGCAGTTGGCCGGTCAGTACGGCTTCTCTGTCTTCCCTTACACCATCGACGGGCAGGGAGATGAGGCGTTCCCGGAGGCACTGCCGGTTCCTCCTGACGTGATGCAGACTTTTTTCCCCAATATCCCGGTGGCCACGCCGACCACATTTCTGGTCAACGTGAACACGCTGGCGGCATACCCGATATTGCAGGGTGCCACAGATGCACAGGGCTTTATGGCAAGAGTGGATACGGTATTTCAGATAATGGGGGCCCCTGGGAATGGACAAAATTAAGATGGCCGCACTGGCAGGTGGCTTTTGGGTGGGGGTCTCTCTCCCGGCTGCTGCTGATGTCAACGGCGACATGAATAACTTCTTCAATAAGCTGGGGTTCGCTTCCAATACCAGCCAGCCGCAGGTCTGGCAGGGGCAGGCGGCGGGTTACGCTTCCGGCGGTTCGCTTTATGCGAGGACCCAGGTGAAAACTATCCAGCTGGTCAGTATGACCCTGCCGGATATTAACGCCGGTTGCGGCGGTATCGATGCTTATCTCGGTTCGTTTTCTTTTATCAACAGCGAGCAGCTGCAGCGCTTCGGAAAACAAATCATGTCCAACGCTGCGGGCTACTTCTTTGACCTCGCGCTGCAGACGACCGTGCCGGAGATCAAAACGGCAAAAGACTTTCTGCAGAAGATGGCCAGCGACATCAACAGTATGAACCTCAGCAGTTGCCAGGCCGCCCAGGGGATTGTCGGAGGGCTGTTTCCTCGCACCCAGGTGGCGCAGCAGAAGGTCTGCCAGGATATCGCCGGCGAGAGCAATATCTTTTCGGACTGGGCCGCTTCCCGACAGGGCTGTTCGGTAGGAGGGCAGATGGACAAGGTGCAGGACAAGGCCAGCGACAAGGACAAGGAGCGCGTGATGAAGAACATCAACATCATGTGGAATGCCCTGTCCAAAAACCGGTTCTTCGACGGCAATAAAGAGCTGAAAGAGTTTGTGATGACGTTGACCGGCACCTTGATTTTTGTGGAAAACAGTGAAATTACGCCACTGCCGGCACGGACCACGGATCAGGACCTGATTAAGGCGATGATGGAGGGGGGATCAGCAAAAATTTACCACTGCAATGATTCCGATAAATGTCTCAAGGTGGTTGCGGATGCGACGGTCACTATAGCTGCAAACAAGGCGCTGAAGAACCAGATTTCCACGCTACTGAGCAGCATCCAGAACAAGGCTGTGGCGGATGAAAAACTGACGGAGCAGGAGAAGGGGTTTATCTCCAGCACCACCATCCCGGTCTTTAAATACCTGGTTGACCCGCAGATGCTCGGGGTCTCGAATACCCTGCTTTACCAGCTGACGGACTATATCGGCTACGACATCCTGCTTCAGTACATTCAGGAGCTGATCCAGCAGGCCCGGGCAATGGTCGCAACCGGAAACTACCCGCAGTCGACGATGGATATGATCCTCGAGAACCTGAACCAGGCGAGTGTGCAGATTGCCGCCTTTCAGGCTCGCGTCCAGGTCCAGCAGGATGCATTGCTGGTTGTTGACCGGCAGATGAGTTATATGCGCCAGCAGGTATCCGCCCGCATGATGACTCGCTACCAGAATAACTATCACTTCGGAGGAAGCCTCTGATGCAGCCACTTGAAATCTATACCATCGCCGGGGGCGACTGGCTGCGGGGGAATCTCAATGCCATTGCGGCCTTTATGGGGACTGGTACCTGGTCGTCGATCGAGAAAATGTGCATCGCCTTCTCGGTGCTGATTGTCGCAACCAGCTGGGTAAAAAAACACAACATTATGGACCTCCTCGGCTGGGTATTCTCCCTGACCCTGGTCTCGATGCTGGTTGTTATCCGCACACCGGTTCAGATTATTGACTACAGCAATGTGGCTCAGGTCTACAAAATCGATAACGTTCCCATTGGCCTGGCCATTCCGGCGTCGCTGACCACGCGCGTCGGCAATGGCCAGGTGCAGGGCTATGAGATGCTCTTCTCCCTGCCTGACAGCATGACATACAGTAAAACCGGGATGCTGTTTGGCGGGAACCTGGTGGCGAAAAGCACCGATTTTCTGTCACAAAACCCGGAAATCACCACCCTGTTCTCCGACTATGTCCAGAACTGCGTTATGGGAGACATCTTTCTCAATGGCAAGTACACCCTTGAGGAACTGATGAACTCGTCCGACCCGTACACGCTGATATTTTCAAAACCCAGCCCGCTACGTCAGGTGCCGAATAACGACTATAAATTTCTGGAAAAGCCCGAAATCGGCACCTCTTTTATCAGCTGCCAGGTGGCAGCGACGCAACTGAAACAGCGCCTGGCACTGGATACACAGACTGGCGGGAAAACCTGGAGCTATTATGTGCGCCAGCTGTTTGGCGGCAAACCGAATCCGGACCTGCTGTTCAGCCAGATGATAGGCGACAGTTACAGTTACTTCTACAACTCAGGGCAGAGTGCCGGGCAGATTATCCGCCAGAACGTCACCATGAATGCGCTGCGTAACGGCATCCAGAGTTACGCAGCCCGCAGTGGTGATACGGCCAGCCTGGTCAACATCG
This sequence comes from Klebsiella sp. DY2415, assembly GCF_026314315.1. Classification (NCBI taxonomy): domain Bacteria; kingdom Pseudomonadati; phylum Pseudomonadota; class Gammaproteobacteria; order Enterobacterales; family Enterobacteriaceae; genus Klebsiella; species Klebsiella sp. DY2415. The sequence continues at coordinate 76,012 of NZ_CP111116.1, forward strand.
CCAACACCACGTCGCTGGAAAAACAACGCCTGGCACAGGCCACGACGGGGCATCAGGCATTACGTTCCCTGCCCATGATGCAGACGATCATCATGGGCATTATGATCGGGATGTTCCCGATCATGATTATGGCCGCGATGTTTAACATGATGACCCTGCAGGTCCTGAAAGGATATGTGTTTACCCTGATATGGCTGCAGTCCTGGCCGCTGCTTTATGCCATCCTGAACAGTGCTATGGCCTACTATGCGAAACAAAATGGCGTGCCCGTGGTGCTGTCAGAACTCTCTCAGATCCAGCTGAAGAACTCGGATATCGCGACCACGGCGGGGTATATCTCGATGATGATCCCGCCACTCAGTTGGGCGATGGTGAAAAGTATGGGGGCCGGGTTTTCCAGTGCCTACAGTCATTTTTCCTCCTCTGGCCTCAGCTCTACGTCCCAGGCATCATCCAGTGTTGTGGACGGCAATTACTCCTTCGCAAACATGCAGATGGAAAATGTCAGTGGCTACAGCTGGGGTACCAACAGCTCGACAAGCTTCGGACAAATGTCGCGGCAGTTGGGGAACGGGGGAATGAGTACCCAGACCCGGGACGGTTCAATGGTCTGGGACAGTGGCGGGGCAATGTCAAAACTGCCAGTGGATATCAATGTCGGTCGGCAGATAGCCAGTGCACAGCAGCAGATGGCCCGGGAATCTGACATCCAGGCAGAGAGCTCTCTGCAGGGTTATAACAGCAGCGTGACCAGCGCCTGGAACAGCCTGAAGCAGTTTGGCACAAATATGGGAACCAGCACGTCAACCACCACCGGGGCTGATAATACGGAATCGTCACAGGATTCAATGGCCAGAAGCAAAATGTGGAACGCTGTTGTTTCTAATGCAAAAGCCAACAATATCAGTAATGATGAGTCATTCCAGCAGTTGATGGATGACTCCTCTAAACGAACTCAATCTTTTGATATACATGCATCTGGTAAATGGAATTCCGGGGACCAATTGTTTGGCAAGCTGGGTAAGTTGGGCACGGGATTGTCTGCTGAAGTTGGTGGTAAAGGAAGCGCTGGCTGGGCCCACAGCTCAGGTGATACTGATAATGTCAGTTCCTCTGGACGCGAATCACATGACAGTCGGCATGACACGAGCAGTCAGGCGGCGAAAGACTTCAAGGAGGCATCCGATTACTTTACCAGCCGTAAAACGACGACATCAGGAAATATTACCGATAACAATGCCAGCTCGCGTGTTGACCAGTTTGCTGCATCACTTTCCAGTGCGAAAAACAGTTATGACCAGTATACGAACAGCCGGACTCGTAGCCATGAATACAGTGAAATGGCATCTCGCACAGAGAGCATGAGCGGCCAGATGAGTGAAAACCTGACTCAGCAGTTTGCTAACTTTGTCCAACAACGTTCACCGCAGAATGCAGAGGCCATTCTGACCAACACAAGTTCGCCAGAAGTCGCTGCGCAACGTGAAGTCCTGGCGCGTGAATTCGTCAAAGCGCAGGTTGAACCAAAGGTTGATGGTGCTTACCAACAGGGGCGAGAGGCCATTGGTCAGAACATGTCTGGTGTATCAGGCGGTGGCGATCGTGGTACGGTAATGGCGGATTATGGGCATAATTCTGGCAATATTGAGACGATGACCCAGGACGCGGGGATTAATAATAACGTGAAAGAGGCTGTGGGTTCGTTGATAGACAGTAACAAGCAGGCCCATCAGCAAAATCAGAGCGAAATTCAGGGCCAGGGGGGCGAGGTCAAAAAACAGTATTCTGATCTTGAAAAACACCATAATACGGAAGGAAATAAATTCGAAAATGAATATAATGAAAGAAAAAGTAAGGTTAGTTCTTTACCAGGAGCTGACTCTCCACGCGAGTTAGAGGAAAAAGCAGTTAATATTCAAAAGGATTACCTTGATGGGAAAGGGGGGAGACAATGATAACTAATAAAATCATCATGGAAGAAGTTGATGAACTGAGGAATATACTTTCACAAGGGAAGGTTGAAATTCCGTCTTTTTGGTCATGTCTGTGGCCTGGATTGGTTATAGTTGCATGGCATATACTTTGTGCAATGATCAGCGTGAACCATAACTACCTTGCAGCAAAATATATTTTTTGGGCTATAATTTTTCCTGGGGGGATGGGGCTGATTCTTCTTCTTGGCGTCTCTAGTGCTCGCTCTTTATTTTTATCAGTGCCAAAATCCTTTAGGGTACGTTCAGATATATATCTATTTTTCACCAAGAAAATTATTGTGTATGCATCTGCATATATGCTATCGATTATTTTCCTTGCCTTTTTAAATCGTTTTGTATATGACTCGCCATTTCCTTATGCATTTATGGTCATTTTAACGACAGTTTTTTTTGGTTTTGTCATGAATCTGGATTTTGGAAGGTATCAACTCTCGTTACTCACATCTGCGATAAACTCTTTCAAGGCTAATTGAATAGGTATGTTACCTTTCAGTTCCTGCATGCTAATTATATTGATTATATATAAAGGCTTCAGGATGAAACTTAATAATATGATTTGTAGTTCTGGATTGGCTCTATCTGAAAGGTGGGGTGATGTTGCAGGGAATCCATATGGTATTGATCGCCGTGATTGATCTGCCATTATTATTTGTTGTGGTTATGGGTTTTCTGGGTGATGCCTGTTTTTAATTGAAGTAAATTTCCTTTCATATATAGTGATCGTGCACGCATAAGATAGATGTGAGTGCGCTCACCTTCATTGTTTATATCACAAGGATTCAGGATGAAACTTAATAAAATTATGGTTGTAATGGTCGTCAGTTCAGCGCTGGTACTTTCTGGTTGTAGTGCAATGGGGACAGCAGTTAAAAAGCGAAATCTGGAAGTGAAAACACAGATGAGCGAAACAATCTGGCTGGAACCGTCAAATAATAAGACCGTTTATCTGCAAATCAAAAATACCTCTGATAAAGATATGAGCGGGCTACAGTCTAAAATTACCAGTGCAGTAACGGCTAAAGGCTATCAGGTCGTCACTAATCCCGATACCGCGGGTTACTGGATTCAGGCAAATGTCCTGAAGGCCGATAAAATGGACCTGCGTGAAACCCAGGGCTGGTTAAGCCGGGGTTATGAAGGTGCTGCAACAGGCACGGCGCTGGGGGCAGGGATCACCGCGTATAACTCCAGCTCTGCAGGTGCGACTCTGGGAGTCGGTCTGGCCGCTGGACTTGTCGGCATGGCCGCTGATGCAATGGTTGAAGATGTGAACTACACAATGATTACTGACGTGCAAATTTCAGAACGCGCGAAAACTCAGGTGCAGACGGATAATGTGGCGATATTACGTCAGGGCACCTCGGGCGCGAAAGTGCAGACCAGCACTGAGACCGGTAATCAACATAAATACCAGACCCGTGTTGTCTCTAACGCAAATAAAGTGAATCTGAAGTTCCCGGAAGCCCAGCCTGTTCTTGAAGATCAGCTGGCAAAATCTATCGCTAATATTCTGTAAGTCTTCCATCTCACGGCCCGGACATATCGGGCCAGACTGGCAACACCTTCCTGGTCTGTCAGGTTTAATTCGTCAATTAATTAGTTTATTCCTCCTTTGAACGGTGAACAGTTCCGCAATTTATTTGTGCATCTGTGAGGCGTTGCCGACCGTGGTCGGAAAATTCCTTCTCTTTTGTATTTAAGGTCAAGAATTATGAGCTTTAATGCCAAGGATATGACTCAGGGCGGTCAGATTGCGAATATGCGTTTTCGCATGTTTGGTCAGATTGCCAATATTATATTTTATGTGCTGTTTATTTTATTCTGGGTGTTATGTGGGCTGATGCTGATGTACCGTCTCAGCTGGCAGACCTTTGTGAACGGCTGCGTTTACTGGTGGTGTACGACACTGGCGCCGATGCTCGATATTATTCGCTCTCAGCCGGTCTATACGATTAGCTATTACGGAAAGTCTCTGGAATATAATGCGGAACAAATTCTTGCCGATAAATATACTATCTGGTGCGGTGAGCAGCTGTGGACGGCATTTGTTTTTGCCGCCATTGTGTCGCTGACAATCTGCGTGGTGACGTTCTTTGTCGCCAGCTGGGTGCTGGGCCGCCAGGGGAAACTGCAGAGTGAGGATGAAAATACCGGGGGGCGCCAGCTTTCCGATAAGCCCAAAGATGTGGCCCGCCAGATGAAACGCGATGGAGCGGCCTCCGATATTAAAATTGGCGACCTGCCTATTCTTAAGAATTCTGAAATCCAGAATTTCTGCCTCCACGGAACCGTGGGCTCCGGTAAATCCGAAGTCATCCGCCGGCTGCTGAACTACGTCCGCGCCCGGGGCGATATGGCCATCATCTACGACAGGTCCTGTGAGTTTGTCAAAAGCTATTACGACCCGTCACTGGATAAAATCCTCAACCCGCTGGATTCGCGCTGTGCGGCCTGGGATTTGTGGAAAGAGTGCCTGACGCTGCCGGATTTCGACAACATCTCCAACACCCTTATCCCGATGGGCACGAAGGAAGATCCGTTCTGGCAGGGTTCCGGTCGCACCATCTTTGCCGAAGGTGCCTACCTGATGCGCGGGGACAAGGACCGCAGTTACGAAAAGCTGGTTGATACCATGCTGTCCATCAAAATCGATAAGCTGCGTGCGTACCTGCAGAACACCCCGGCCGCCAACCTGGTCGAGGAGAAAATTGAGAAGACAGCCATCTCCATCCGTGCCGTGCTGACCAACTATGTCAAGGCCATCCGCTACCTGCAGGGGATTGAAAAGAATGGCGAGCCGTTCACGATCCGCGACTGGATGCGCGGCGTACGTGAAGACCAGCCTAATGGCTGGCTGTTTATCTCCTCGAATGCCGATACGCACGCCTCCCTGAAGCCGGTTATCTCGATGTGGCTGTCGATTGCCATCCGCGGTCTGCTGGCGATGGGGGAGAACCGTAACCGGCGTGTATGGATTTTCGCTGACGAACTGCCCACGCTGCACAAGCTGCCAGACCTGGTTGAAATTCTGCCGGAAGCCCGTAAGTTTGGTGGCTGTTATGTGTTCGGTATCCAGTCTTACGCCCAGCTGGAAGATATTTACGGCGTGAAGCCTGCCGCCACGCTGTTTGACGTGATGAACACACGAGCCTTCTTCCGTTCCCCGAGTAAGGAGATTGCCGAGTTCGCCGCCGGCGAAATCGGTGAGAAAGAAATCCTCAAGGCCAGCGAGCAGTATTCCTACGGGGCTGACCCGGTGCGTGATGGTGTGTCGACCGGGAAGGAAAAAGAGCGGGAAACCCTTGTCAGCTACTCCGACATCCAGACGCTGCCTGACCTGTCCTGCTATGTCACCCTGCCGGGGCCGTATCCGGCCGTGAAGCTGGCCCTGAAATACAATCCCCGACCGAAAATCGCCGAGGGCTTTATTCAGCGCCGTCTCGATACTCGCATCGATGAAAGACTCAGTGCTCAGCTGGAAGCCCGGGAAGCCGAGGGGAGTCTGGTTCGGGCATTGTTCACGCCGGATGAGCCTGTGTCTGAGCCAGCCGAAGAGAAAGCCGGTGTTCAGCCTGAGCAGACTAAACCTGCTAAAGACAGCGTACTGCCTGTGCCGGTAAAAACCTCGTCGATGGCAGCAGAGGGTGCCGGTAAGACGCCAGACGTCCCGTTATCTGGTGCTCCCGTCACGAGAGTGAAAACCGTTCCATTAATCCGGCCTAAACCTGCTGCTTCGGTGACCGGCACTGCTGCAGCGGCATCCACTGCCGCGGTGAGTGCGACTGCGGGCGGGACGGAGCAGGAACTGGCGCAGCAGCCTGTCGAGGCGGACCAGGATATGTTGCCGGCCGGAATGAACGAGGATGGCGTAATTGAAGACATGCAGGCTTATGACGCCTGGCTGGAAGGTGAACAGATACAGCGGGATATGCAGCGACGCGAAGAGGTCAATATCAACCACAGCCGCAGTGAGCAGGATGATATCGAAATCGGAGGAAACTTCTGATGATGTCGATTGGTTCGGTAAAGTCGGCGGGGAGCGCCAGCAATTACTATACAGACAAGGATAACTATTACGTTATCGGATCTATGGATGAACGCTGGCAGGGAAAGGGCGCGGAGGCGCTGGGCCTTGACGGGAAGGTGGACAAGCAGGTGTTCACTGACCTGCTGAAAGGAAAGCTGCCGGACGGCAGTGACCTGACCCGGATGCAGGATGGCGTGAACAAACACCGGCCAGGTTATGACCTGACCTTTTCCGCCCCTAAGAGCGTGTCTGTCATGGCCATGATCGGTGGGGATAAGCGGCTGATTGATGCCCATAATCAGGCCGTCACAGAAGCCGTAAAACAGGTGGAAACGCTGGCGGCGACCCGGGTCATGACGGACGGAAAAAGCAAAACCGTGCTGACCGGCAATCTCATTGTGGCGAAATTTAATCACGACACAAACCGCAATCAGGAGCCCCAGTTGCACACCCATGCCGTGGTCATCAATGCGACGCAGAACGGCGGCAAGTGGCAGTCTCTTGGCACCGATACGGTGGGTAAAACGGGCTTTATCGAGAATGTGTACGCAAATCAGATAGCCTTCGGAAAACTCTACCGGGAGGTGCTCAAACCTCTCGTTGAGAAACTCGGCTATGAGACGGAAGTGACAGGCAAACACGGCATGTGGGAGATGAAAGATGTGCCGGTTGAGCCGTTTTCCACCCGCAGTCAGGAGGTCAGGGAGGCTGCAGGCCCTGATGCCTCCCTGAAGTCCCGCGATGTGGCCACACTGGATACCCGTAAATCGAAAGAAACCCTCGATCCGGCAGAAAAAATGGTGGAGTGGGTGAACACCCTCAAAGAGAGCGGTTTCGATATTCACAGCTATCGCGAGGATGCCGATAAGCGCGCTGCAGAAATCAACCGTGCGCCCGTCAGTCCGGCGAAAACCGACGGCCCGGATATCAGCGACGTGGTCACGAAAGCCATTGCCGGTCTCAGCGACCGCAAAGTGCAGTTTACCTATGCCGACATGTTGGCCCGCACGGTCAGCCAGCTGGAGGCGAAGCCGGGGGTATTTGAACTGGCCAGAACGGGCATTGATGCGGCTATTGAGCGCGAACAGCTTATCCCGCTCGATCGCGAGAAAGGTCTGTTCACCTCAAACATCCACGTCCTTGACGAATTGTCCGTTAAAGCGCTGAGCCAGGAGGTTCAGCGCCAGAATCATGTCTCCGTCACGCCTGATGCCTCTGTTGTGCGTCATGCACCTTTCAGCGATGCGGTCAGCGTGCTGGCGCAGGACCGGCCGGCGATGGGGATTGTTTACGGACAGGGAGGGGCCACGGGGCAGCGGGAGCGGGTGGCTGAGCTGACGCTGATGGCCCGGGAGCAGGGGCGCGATGTGCATATCCTTGCTGCAGATAACCGGTCTCGTGATTTTCTCGCCGGGGATGCCCGTCTGGTGGGGGAGACGGTCACCGGCAAGTCTGCCCTGCAGGACGGAACCGCGTTTATCCCTGGCGGGACGCTCATTGTGGATCAGGCAGAGAAGCTGAGTCTGAAAGAGACCCTTTCCCTGCTCGATGGCGCCATGCGCCATAACGTGCAGGTTCTGCTGTCCGACAGCGGCAAACGCAGCGGGACCGGCAGCGCGGTGACCGTGCTGAAAGAGAGCGGGGTGAACACGTACCGCTGGCAGGGCGGAAATCAGACGACGGCAGATATCATCAGCGAGCCGGACAAAAATGTTCGTTACAGCCGGCTGGCACAGGAATTTGCTGTCAGCGTACGCGAGGGACAGGAGAGCGTGGCGCAAATCAGTGGCACGCGCGAGCAGAATGCCCTGAACAACGTTATCCGCGACACCCTGAAAAACGAGGGCGTACTGGGGGCGAAAGAGATAACCGTCACCGCCCTGACGCCGGTGTGGCTGGACAGCAAAAGCCGGGGCGTGCGCGACTATTACCGCGAAGGGATGGTGATGGAGCGGTGGGACCCGGAGACACGGAAGCATGACCGGTTTTTGATAGACCGGGTGACTGCGAGCAGCAATATGCTGACCCTCAGGGACAAAGAGGGGGAACGTCTGGACCTGAAAGTTTCGGCTGTCGGCAGCCAGTGGACGTTATTCCGGGCCGATAAACTACTGGTGGCGGACGGTGAACGTCTGTCGGTGCTGGGGAAAATTCCCGAAACACGGCTGAAAGGTGGCGAGAGTGTCACAGTGCTGAAAGCGGAGGCCGGACAGCTGACAGTGCAGCGTCCCGGGCAGAAAACTACCCAGATCCTGGCAGTGGGCGCCGGGCCGTTCGACGGTATCAAAGTCGGGCACGGATGGGTGGAAAGTCCCGGCCGTTCGGTCAGCGAAACAGCGACCGTTTTTGCCTCCCTGACGCAACGCGAGCTGGATAATGCCACGCTGAATCAGCTGGCGCAGAGCGGAAGCCATATCCGGCTGTACTCTGCACAGGATGCGGCCCGCACAACAGAGAAGCTGGCCAGGCATACCGCCTTCAGCGTGGTGTCTGAACAGCTGAAGGCCCGGGCCGGCGAGACAGAACTTGATGCGGCCATCGCATCACAGAAAGCCAGGCTGCACACTCCCGCAGAGCAGGCCATTCACCTTTCCATTCCCTTGCTGGAAAGCGACAACCTGACCTTCACACGTCCTCAGTTGCTGGCCACGGCGATGGAGTCCGGGGGAGGCAAGGTCCCGATGGCGGATATTGACAGGTCCATTCAGGCGCAGATTAAAGCGGGCAGTTTGCTGAATGTGCCGGTGGCGCCCGGTCAGGGAAACGACCTGCTGATTTCCCGTCAGACCTGGGATGCCGAGAAAAGCATCCTGACCCGGGTGCTGGAAGGAAAAGAGGCTGTTGCTCCCCTGATGGACAGCGTGCCGGGTAGCCTGTTGTCAGATCTGACGTCCGGGCAGCGAGCTTCCACCCGGATGATACTGGAGACTACTGACCGGTTCACGGTGGTTCAGGGCTATGCCGGGGTGGGGAAAACTACTCAGTTTCGGGCCGTGACGGGAGCCATCAACCTGCTGCCAGAAGAGACACGGCCGCGCGTTATCGGACTCGGTCCGACGCACCGTGCGGTCGGGGAAATGCAGAGTGCCGGCGTGGATGCGCAGACTACCGCCTCCTTCCTGCATGACACGCAGCTCCTGCAGCGTAATGGCCAGACACCGGATTTCAGCAACACGCTGTTTCTGCTCGATGAGAGCTCAATGGTGGGGCTGACAGACACAGCGAAGGCGCTCTCCCTGATTGCGGCCGGGGGAGGGCGCGCTGTGCTCAGCGGTGATACCGACCAGCTGCAGTCCATCGCGCCGGGTCAGCCGTTCCGGCTGATGCAACAGCGCAGCGCCGCGGATGTGGCCATTATGAAAGAAATCGTGCGCCAGGTACCGGAACTACGACCGGCGGTCTACAGCCTGATTGACCGGGATATCAACACTGCGCTGGCCACGATCGAAAAGGTCACCCCGGAGCAGGTGCCGCGAAAAGACGGGGCCTGGGTACCCGAAAATTCCGTGGTGGAATTCACCCCCGCACAGGAGGAGGCGATACAGAAATCGCTGAATAAGGGAGAAAGCGTGCCGGCAGGTCAGCCCGACACGCTGTACGGGGCACTGGTGAAGGACTACACCGGCCGTACCCCCGAAGCGCAGTCGCAGACGCTGATTATCACCCATCTGAATGATGACCGGCGGGCGCTGAACAGTCTGATTCATAACGCACGGCGGGAGAATGGCGAAACCGGCAGGGAAGAAGTCACCCTGCCGGTACTGGTCACAAGCAACATCCGTGACGGAGAGCTGCGCAGGCTGTCGACCTGGACCGCTCACAGGGGGGCAGTGGCCCTGGTCGACAATGTCTACCACCGTATCGGGAGCGTGGATAAGGAGAACCAGCTTATCACCCTGACAGACAGTGAAGGAAAGGAGCGTCTTATTTCACCCCGGGAGGCGTCCGCAGAAGGTGTCACGCTCTACCGAGAGGAAGCCATTACTGTGTCTCAGGGGGACAAAATGCGCTTCAGCAAGAGTGACACGGAACGTGGCTATGTGGCTAACAGTGTGTGGGAGGTCAAATCTGTTTCTGGTGACAGTGTCACGCTGTCGGACGGCAAAACCACCCGAACGATGAACCCAAAGGCTGATGAGGCGCAGCGGCACATCGACCTCGCGTATGCCATCACTGCCCACGGCGCTCAGGGGGCCAGTGAACCGTATGCCATCGCGCTGGAAGGTGTGGCCGGTGGTCGGGAACGGATGGCCAGCTTTGAATCCGCCTATGTCGGGTTATCGCGTATGAAACAGCATGTTCAGGTGTATACCGACAGCCGTGAGGGCTGGATAAAGGCCATTAATCATTCACCTGAGAAAGCGACGGCCCACGATATTCTGGCACCCCGTAACGACCGGGCTGTGAAAACAGCAGAGCTTCTGTTCGGACGGGCAAAGCCACTGGATGAAACAGCCGCAGGCCGGGCAGCCCTGCAACAGTCCGGTCTGGCCCGGGGGAGTTCACCGGGTAAATTCATTTCTCCGGGGAAAAAATACCCGAAGCCGCATGTGGCGTTGCCGGCGTTCGATAAAAACGGGAAAGACGCCGGTATCTGGCTCAGTCCACTGACGGATAAGGACGGCTGCCTGGAGGCCATCGGTGGCGAAGGCCGCGTGATGGGCAACGAGGCAGCGCGGTTCGTGGGACTGCAGAACAGCCGCAATGGTGAAAGTCTGCTGGCCGGTAACATGAGCGAAGGCGTCAGAATGGCCCGCGACAATCCCGACAGCGGGGTGGTCGTCCGGCTGGCCGGTGATGACCGCCCCTGGAATCCGGGGGCCATCACCGGCGGCCGCGTCTGGGCAGATCCGGTACCGGTTTTTCCACAGACCGGCGCTGACGTGCCGCTTCCGCCAGAGGTACTGGCGCAGAGGGCCGCAGAAGAGGTACAGCGCCAGCAAATGGAGAAACAGGCGGAACAGACCGCCCGGGAGGTGGCCGGAGACGGGCGCAAAAACGGTGAGCCGGACGACCGGATTAAGGAGGTTATCGGCGACGTTATTCGCGGGCTTGAGCGTGACAAACCGGGAGGGGGAAAAACGGTACTGCCGGATGACCCGCAGACCCACAGGCAGGAAATGGCGGTTCAGCAGGTGGTCTCAGAGAGCCTGCAGCGGGAACGTCTGCAGCAGATGGAACGGGATATGGTTCGTGATCTCAGTCGTGAAAAAACGCTCGGGGGCGACTGACGCGCCTACGGCTTGTCTGCTCCGGCAACCTCCCCGATTAAAATCGGGCACCCTGCCGGGGCGCTGATAAAAGGATAGGAAGATGACAACATATGAAACGCGTCTTAACGCCATCGGCCGCTGGCTGCAGGGGCTGCTGACCTGGACGCCAGGACAGACGGATATCATCAAGACCATCGCGCTTGTTCTGATGGTAATCGATCACACCGGCCTGCTGCTGGCCGGGAATAATGAGGTGATGCGTCTGCTGGGGAGAGGCTGTTTTCCGCTGTTTGGTCTGGTCTGGGGAATGAATCTGGCCAGGTATCACGACATTCGCCAGTCGCAGCTGAACCAGCTCTGGTGCTGGGCCCTGATAGCGCAGGGATCGTTTATCCTGGTGGGATACCCCTGGTATATGGGGAATATCCTCTTTACTTTTGCCGTTACCGGACAAGCGATGCGTTGGTTCAGTCTGCGTACCCGTAACGACATTCTGCTGGCGATCGCTATTGTGGTGGCCTGGTTGCCACTGTCTACAGACAGTTACGGTCTGGCCGGGGTATTCATGCTGATCAACAGCTACCGGCTGTGTCGTGCTACAGAGCCCGTGGAAAGAACCGGCTATGCTTTACTCTGGGCAGTCATGGTTCTGCTGATGAACCTCCATGATGCCGGGCAGTCCGTGGCGGGACTGGCAATTGCAATACTGGTCGTGGGTGTCTGCTCGGATACCGGGAAGCATGTTAAACGATTCTGGCCGACGCATTTTTTTGTCCTGTTTTACACCGTTCACCTGGCGCTACTCGGCATACTCGCCGGGTGACGGGCAGAAATTAGCCGACTGTCAGTCGGGAGGATGATCCGGCAGGCAACCTGGCGTATCTTACTCACTCAGTGTTAACTGCAGGATTACTTCAACCTATGACGGAAGATAAACGTCCAACCCTCAGCCTGAAACGAAAGCCGGCGGAACAGACGGCCGGCCAGGCTGCCGATACGCCCCGCATCGTCAGGCGTAAGCAAGTGGTGAATGTCACCACGCCGCCGGCATGGAAAGTGAAGAAAGGGAAGCTGGCCAGAAAAGCGGAACAGGGAAAACCGGTCAAATCAGTTCCGACAGAACCTGAAAACCCAGGGAAACCCGCCCGGACGATTCGTTACCTGCGTCTGCCGGAGCTGCAGGTGGCCGTTGACACCCTGAAGACCTGGTGGCCTGCTCTCTTTGATGGTAACACGCCGCGCCTTCTGGCTACGGGGATCCGGGAAGCGATCTTTGCTGATATGATCGCTCGGGGTATACCGTTGTCCCATAAACAGGTGATTAAATGCCTGAAACGAATTACCCGTTCTGAAATGTATCTCTCATCGATGACCGCGGGTGCGGAGCGCGTTGATTTAACTGGGCAACCGGTGAGCCAGGTGACCGATGATGAAGAGCAGTATGCGCTCCAGCGGATGGAAAAACAGCACCGGCAGCAGGCCGGACTTCAGAATGAAATCATTTAATCTGTTTTAATTCAGTTTATTTAATCTGTATTCCCTCTTTAACTCTGCCAGTGTCATTGAATACTCTGGCAGAGTGATAATATCTGCCCGTCACACATTGTCATTTAAAAGGATATTTATGAAACTTAAAGCTGCCTTAATAGCCTCGGGTGTTTCTGTGATATTAATTCATAGCTCTCTGTTATATGCTAACGAAATAACACCTGTATTTACTCCTGAGCAGGAAAGCCGGATTGGCGAAATTGCCGCAGATTATATGCGTGCACATCCGGATATTCTTATCCCGATGAGTGAGACGTTACAGCAGGAGCAGCAGGAAAAACAAACCCGGGGATTAAAATCAGCCGTACTGGCACAACAGGCCCGGATAGTGGCAGATAAACGTATTAGCTGCAGACAGCGCTGTCATGGTGGTTGAGTTCTTTGATTACCAGTGTATCTGGTGCAGCCGGCTGGCGCCCGAGCTGGAAAAGGTCATGAAAGCGAACAAAAACGTACGCTACTACTTTATGGAATGGCCGGTGTTCAGCAGTCGCTGTCCGGAATCTCTGCTGGCGGCAAAAACCGGACTGCAGGTCTGGAAAGAAAAAGGGGAGGATGTATACCTCAAATATCACAATGGCATTTATGGCACAGGAATGAATGAAGGGTGTCATCGAATCAAAATCTGTAAATATACAATTCAAAGAAAATACTATTAATGAAATTAATGCAACTCTGAAAGATATCGATGATATTGCGACTGCAAAGGGATTAACCGGTACACAGGGGGTTATTATCATGCCCGTTAAGGGAGCATCCGCGGATAATACCACGGTATATGCCGGAATGACTGAGGCAGAAAATACTCAACAAGCAATAAATAAGGCGCAGGGAAAATAAGAGATGAAACGAATAACACTGTCGGGTCTTCTGGTGGTCTGTTTATTTTTTTCTGGCGGATCGATAGCTCAGCCAACCGTGCAGGCCGGCTTTTCTCCTGAAGGTTCAGCGCTGCAACTGATTCTGAACACGATTGATACCGCAAAAGAAAGCATCCGTCTAATGGGTTACAGCTTTACGTCACCGGAAGTGACCCGGGCACTGATAACGGCAAAGCAGCGGGGCGTCGATGTCAAAGTGGTTGTCGACTGGAAAGCGAACAGCGAAAAAGGCAGTGCCGGCGCAGCGGCGATGAATCTGCTGGTCAACGCCGGCACTCCTGTGCGAACGGTCAGTAAGTTCAGGATCATGCATGACAAGGTGATTATCACTGACGAGAGGAATGTGGAAACAGGATCGTTCAACTACACCCGTGCAGCGGCGCGCAGTAACTCAGAAAACGCGCTGGTTATCCGGGATTACCCGGTGCTGGCTGAGATCTACCTGCAGCACTGGCAGTCCAGATGGGAGACGGGGACTAACTGGGTTCATGCATACTGATTTTTCATTGCCGTAGATTTCAACTAATTGAGCAGACAAATAAAAACCCCGCTTACCACTTTTCTACCAGGAAAAATAAGCGGGGTTGGATGCTGTTGCTTGTGAACACAACGTATGGAGATTACCCCCATGGAAAAGGTATTACAAGAATATCGGTTGATTTTTGAGCATCATTTATCTGGCAAGGGAGATGTAGTCAATGGATAAGGTTTCCTGCTCTAGCTATGTGCAAGTACATAATCCTTATCCGGTGTTTACCGTACCTTGTAAGAAGGGAACGCAAACACCTAAACGTACACTGCCATTTAACAAGAAACTGATGTCCAAAGTTGAGGGTTTTACGGATACATTTATCTTCACAGTGCTCGTGGCTGATACAAGAGCTAACGGTTACAGGAAACGGCGGCCGCCAGCACTCAGATGCCGCGCTATAAACGCACTACTTCAGGGATTGTGCTTCCATTATGATCCCCTTGCTAATCGGGTAAATGTCACCATGACGACACTGGCCTCTGAATGTGGACTTGCTACTGAATCGGAACAGGGAAATTTATCAATTTGTCGGGCGACACGTGCTTTACGCTACCTGGCAGAGGAGCTTGGGCTGATAACTTATCGTACGGAGTATGATCCAGATGCAGGTTGTTATCTGCCAACGGATATTACTTTCCTGCCACGCTTATTTGAGGTTCTTGATGTTTCGCCTGAATCGATTGATTCCGTCCGCAGAAGTCGGGCTGAATATCTTAATTTGCAGAGATCTGCAGAAGGTCGGAGCAGACTAAGCCTTAACGAGTTAGTTACTTTGGCCTGGGGGGTGTTCCGCGCCCGTTTCAAAGCGTACAGACTGATGCGTAAAGCTTATGGAGAGAAACGATGCAGAGCCAGAAAAGAAGCTCAACTGACCTTCCGGGAGATATCCGAACGTGTGAGGAAGGAGCTTACGCTGGAGATTGCAAAAGGACTGTTTGTCTCTGATTTATCCCGGATACGCGATGAGATTAAGAGAAGAGTAAAAGAGAGGATGATTCTTTCGCGCAGTCTATGTACACGGATATAGAACCAACTGGCTTTTCGACACCTCACGGTTAATAAGGTCTCCATGACCAAACGACTGATATTGCCTTGTCATTACCTCGCTCTGATTTGCGCTCACCGCCCACCATGGTATAATTCCATAATATTGTGTGTTAATCGCGTTTTATAGAGATAGTTCACATTATGCTGGATTTATCGTTTAGAAAGCCTGACGAAATGGTTTCTCTCTTGTGCGATCGACTGCGCAAAGAACGAATCAATCAACAGATGACCCAGTCAGAACTGGCCAAAAGGGCTGGCATTGGGGTGAATACGTTGTCAAATCTGGAATCGGGGAAAAATACTGGGTTTGAGAATATTATCCGTGTAGCCATGGTCCTGGGGCGGACTGATGAACTGCAAGGACTATTCAAACCCAGACTTGAAAACCTCGAAGATCTACGCCGTTATGAGTCCACCTTAACCCGAAAACGTATCAGAAGTAAGGGAGGCCATAATGAATAGTATTGAGGTTTTTTACGAAGGCTGGGGAGAGCGCTGGCTCTGGGGTACCTTAGTCAGTACGACTGTGTTGACGGGGCGACCAGTTATTGTTTTTGAATATAGTCCTGCCGCCCGTGAGAAAGGACTGGAACTGGCACGTTATACGCTGCCGCTTTCTGGTCCTAGTCTCCGGAGAGATTTTCCACAGCACCAACTGGGGCTCCCTGGACCTGTCTATGATTCACTACCTGACGGGTGGGGAATGTTACTTATGGACAGACTGTTCCGTAAACGCGGACTCAGCAGCGCAAGAATTGGTCCTCTTGAACGTCTCGCGTACATCGGCAGTAATGCTATGGGCGCGATGTCATATATGCCGGCATCACCGGACGTCTTATCTGTCCAGGACTATATCCCGATTAGTCAGTTAGCAGCAGAGGTCCAGGAAGTTCTGAAGGGGGAAGGGGGGGAGTTTCTCAACCGACTTCTGCTTATGGGGGGATCACCACAGGGAGCGAGGCCAAAAGCCCTTCTTTACCGGGACTCCGGGACCGGTGAGTTTACAACGGTACCTGCTCTGGGACTTGAACCATGGCTAATAAAATTTCCGGCAAGGCAGGAACATCCTGAAGTTTGCGCCGTAGAAATGATATACGCCCAGTGTCTGAGAGAATGCGGGATTGATACTCCTGAGACGGAATATTTTGAGTTACCAGGTGAGCAGGCTGCGTTTGCAACCAGAAGATTTGACAGAGAGCGGGGAATGAAAGTCCCTATGCAAAGTCTTGCTGCTTTTACTGGTGCAAACTATCAGGTTCCGGGTTCAATGGACTATGCCAGTTTTCTTCGGGCGACACAGCTCTGTACAAATGATGTCCGTGAAAAAGGACGCGCATTCGAACGAGTGGTATTTAACGTCATCTTTAATAACAGAGACGATCATCCAAAAAACTTTGCCTATCTGATGTCAGCAAACGGGAACTGGTCGCTGGCGCCAGCCTTTGACATTACATTCTGTGACGGTCCAGGCGGATACCATCAGATGGATGTCATGGGCGAAGCGCTTACTATAGAGCGTGAGCATCTGATGAATCTCGGGATACGGGAAGCTGAACTGGAGGAAAGCCGGGTGAATGAGATTATCGACCGGATAGCCAGTGTGGCTACGACATTTTCGAAGAAATGTCATGAGCTCCTTCCAGGAAAGGTTACCAGGGATACCCTTAGTTATATCCAGACTCGCATCGATGAGAATATTAGCGGTATCAAATCCTGAACCGCGCTTAAACGGCGAGGGCTTCCAGTATCTCAGGCCACCGCCGTCTTCAGTCAAGTAACAAAACAGTATGGATGGCTCTTCTCTCTTTGCGGAACGACATATCCACTATTAACTGCAAGAGACCAGGCTGGTTAACTGATAACCGGCGTCTATCCAGGCTGCAAGTATTCTTTTAAAAACCCTTTAACTGCATTCTTTTAAACTAAGTACCTGTTCATGGTCAGTTATGAGGATAATTATTAGTTACAACATTCATAAAGAGTTTTCCTTCCTCACCCTGAGAGCCCGCTGCCTTTTCTGAACCCCGAGCCCCTCTCTGGCCACAATCCAATACCGTGCACAGCTGCAACAACAGAACCCTTTCCACCACTGAAAAGCGCCGCCGCCCCCGGCCGAAGGCCGGGGAACACCATCGCTTTTAATGATGGGTGTTGTAACTACTCTTCTTCATCGCTGTGGGTGGAGCGGCGGTCAGTTATCTGGTACACGCTCGTAAGCGGCCCTCGGCCCGCTAACGCGGAGATACGCCCCGACTGCGGCTGTCGCCTTGCCGGGACCACTCCGACCGCGTACAGAGGCGTCTGAGACGTTTTTAGCGGGTATAGCTTTGCAGCTACCGCGTTAAGTTCCCTGGTGTCGCTGAGATAGTTGATGAACATCCCCCTAAGCGTCAGCAGCAAGCTGCCGCCGCTAAGGCCCCGGAAATCACGCCCTTTACGTCGTAAACGCCGTAAAGCCCGCTCACCGGGGTTAAAAGGGATTACTTTGACTTCTTCATTGCTGTTAGCGGGTTAAGGCTAATCAGGGCAGGGGGTAGGGTGGCAGAATTTATAGCCCGGCAACCGGCTACGCCGGGCTTTCGGCGCCATTTGACTCCACAGACATAGGTAACCTCATCTGGCGCCTCCATGCCGCTGACGCGGCATCCAGAAGTTTCCCGATGCTGTAAGTCTTAACGTCTGCTTTGTGCCAGAAGCGGACGTTATAGGAAGCAATCTTTTGCCGGATTCGGTAAAACCCCAATTCCGCCGAACCCCAGCTCTGCACATGCAGCCGTGCCATCAGCCAGAAGTCGCTTACGGTAGGCTTCATCGGACCAAGCTTTAGCGACAATGCGCGCACCGTTTTCAGGCGTCCAGCTCTCAAAAGTAGATTCCAGCTTATTGATGTATTCATCGCTGATAAGGCCTTTGTCTTTCAGGATGCTCGCAAGTGCATACGCGCGTTCATCAACAGGTGCAATGGGTGGTTTTTCAGTTTTCATGCTTTATCCCTTCAGTCTGTGCTGAATTCTACTTTTCCATATGCAGCCGGCGTGATGATGACTGCTCAGGACAGAAAATTGTCTTAAAGGGACAGGAAGGTGGGGCAGGAGCGGGCGGTCAGATGCCGCCCGGAGAGGATCAGTTACGGCGCATGAGCTGGCTTGGGGGATGGCCGTACTGTTTTTTGAAGGCACGACTGAAGTGGGCAAAGCTCGTGAAGCCGCAGGAGACAGCGACATCAGCGACCTGTCGCGCGCGCCCCTCGGTGATGAACTGGTAGCTTTTTTCCAGGCGCTGATGCCACATCCACTGCATCGGGGTCATGTTGATGGAAGCAAACAGCCTGCTCAGGGTACGTGGCGAGGCCCCCACCTGACGGCCTATGGTTTCCATACTGAGCTCACTGTCATCCAGATGGTTCAGCATAAATGCCTGTGTACGCTGAAGCAGCGTGTGCTGGTGATGGCTTAACGTCTCGGCCTGGGTGAACTCATTCTCCAGGGTTACGGCAAGAATATCAGTCAGTGAATTGCCTATCCGCCCGTTAGCATCCGTACTTTGCGCCCCGCTCAGCGTAAAGGAATTTTCAATCATGGAGGCCAGAAACTGTCCTGCCGCAGATTGCCTGCTCATGGTGCGAGCCGTAACGTTATCGAGGCGCGCGTGTTTGCAATCCAGCGCTTTGCGGGGAACACGCAGGATCAGCATTTCATACTGCCCGTCAAAACTGTATTCGAAAGGGCGTGCCGTATCGTAGAAAACCATGTCGCCCGCCTTTTGCACGGTGTGGCGGTCGTTCTGGCTCAGGCAAGCTTTACCGGACAGCAGGAGATTGAAGAGATAGTCATCGCCTGGTGCGCGACGAAGGTTTTCGCAGTCGCGATCGTAGGCAATGGTTCCGCACCGGATATGGCTCAGGCCGAGTGCGCCAAGACTGCGTGCGTCAAGCGTGGCCTCAAAGTTGGCAGGGACATCAGTGGACGTTTCCGCCCAGCAGTGATGTGCTGAGACAACTTCACGCCAGTATTCAAAACGCTGCGCCGCGGGGACTTCATCGGTACGGTATTGCATCGCTGTAACTCCAGAAACAGTGGACTCATAGTTTTTGCAATTTATGTGCCAGTTTTCTTGCTGGTAAGCTACTGATCATGGGCACTTCATGAAGCCCCGGAGCATCACAAAGTGGTGCGCTGCACCATATCGGTCAATGGTCGCACTGAATTTGAGCGCTTGTCCTTCAGAGGAAAACCCCTGTCCCGTACAGGCAGGCAGAAAAAGGATAGGACTGATAGCCTGGGGCCTGATTACTCATCAACCCAGATGGATGCCTTATGCGCGACATTATAAATTCTATCACTGATCCTCTGCATTACGCCGGAATCGAACAGCTATCGCAGGCGCTACGCCATAGGCAGCTCTCGGCAACGGAGCTGACCCGACACATGCTGGATCGCATCCACGAACTTGACGGTACAATTGGCAGTCACATCTGTGTGCTTGAAGAGGAAGCGCTGAACGCCGCGGCTGAGACAGACAGAAGGCTCGCCGCAGGTGAAGACGCTGGTCGTCTTGGGGGGATTCCCGTCGCCGTCAAAGACATTTTTGATATCAGCGGGCAGGCCACGACGGCGGGCATGGCAGTACATATTGATAATATTGCTTCCGAAGATGCGACAGTGATTGCGCGACTGCGCCAGAGCGGCGCAGTCATCACCGGTAAAACGGTTCTGACTGAAGGGGTATATGCTGAACATTCTCCCCCTTTTCGTGCACCGCTTAATCCATGGAATAATGAGCGCTGGTCCGGTGCATCATCAAGTGGCAGCGCCGTTGCCGTTGCCTCAGGGTTGTGCGTGGCAGCACTGTCGAGTGAAACCGGCGGCTCCATTCGCTTGCCCTCTGCAGCGAACGGATTAACGGGGATCAAACCAACGTGGGGGCGCGTATCACGGCACGGCACGTTTGAACTTGCTGCCTCACTCGATCACGTAGGCGTCATTGCCCGCAGTGTGAACGACTGCGCTGCCGTACTGCAGCAAATCGCCGGCGCTGATCCGGGTGACGTTACCGCCTCACGGCTGTCTGTGCCTGACTATATGGCTGCGGTCCCGCAAAATCTAAGGGGGCTTCGCATCGGGCTGGACATGGATCTCATCGGGAGTCTTGCTGATGATGAGATCGTGAGTATTTTAATGTCCGCGCTGGACGTGCTGGTTGCTGCTGGTGCAGAGATCAGATCTGTGAGACTGCCGGACGTTCAGCAAATGAATGAAGACTGGTTTGACGTTTGTGCCGTGCAGACAGCCTATTCACATCGCGCAACCTGGCCACAGCATCGCGAGCATTACGGTCCGGCTCTCGCCGCCCTAATTGAACGCGGCTCCCGCCTGTCTGGCATGGAATATCAGGCCTGTATTCTGCGCCGTAAGCAGTTCCGGGGAGAACTCAACGCATTATTTGAGAATGTTGATATGTTTGCCCTGCCTGTCATGCCGTTCACAGCGCCGCCCCTTTCCCGCATGGCGCAGGTTGATGAAGAGCTCATTGCAGCGCTGCACACATTTACCTGTCCGTTTAATATGTCAGGTAATCCATCTCTGATTATGCCTGCCGGATTCTCTCATGATTCGCTGCCCGTGGTGTTTCAGCTGATTGCACCGGATTTTCATGAACACGCTTTATTTGAGGCGGGGCGTGTATTCCAGCAGAAAACAGACTGGCATACCCGACGCGCTCTGAAATAATTCTGATGTCCCTTTCAGTCAAAGAAAAGGCGGCAGGGGACAAGCACGCAGTGTAAAAAACCTCAAATATAAAACCAGAGCGCTATTGCTCTGGTTTTTTTTTGAGGACGTAAAAATGACAGAAATAAAGCCCGGAGCGCTTGAACGTTTAGGGATAAATAAAGAATTCATTTGGGGTTACATCGCCGTAGCATTATTTATGGCGGGTGACGGAATCGAGACCAACTTTCTCGCGCTGTATTTAACCGACATCGGACTGGGTGTGCACAAAGCAACGTTAGTCATTACCTGGTATGGCATTACTGTAGCAATAGGTGCAGTGCTGGCAGGTGTGTTCTCGGCCTGGCGAGGACCGCGTTTTGCCATGTGGGCAGGAGGAATGATCTGGCTCATTTTTGAGGTTACATTCCTTGCCTGGGCACTGCCATCAAATAATTATTCGTTGATCCTGCTGACATACTCACTGCGTGGATTTGGATACCCGCTCTTCGCCTTCGGATTCATGATCTGGGTAAACGCGGCCACGCCGGTGGCTACGCGAAGCAGTGCCATGGGGTGGTACTGGGCTGCCTTTTCTGCCGGCTTCCCGACCATTGGTGCGATTCTCGCCAGCATAATGTTGCCGCACTTTGGTGAGTATCTGACACTGTGGGCATCCCTTGTGGTGGTGGCCATCGGCTTTACGATGGGCATAACTGGAGTACGCGAGAAAACCGGATATAAAGGGCTGGATGAAAATAACGAAGGCGCATTCCGCCAGCTAACCAAGACGTTCACCTCACTTTACGTATACCCTAAACTCAGCGTGGCGCTGGTCATGCGCATCATCAACACTACGCCACAGATTGCATCGTTTGTGTATCTGCCTTTCTTCTTCACAAAAGTGATTGGCTTTAGCGTGGCTGAATACCTCTCAATTATCTTTGTTGTTTATACCGTCTGTATTTTTGCCTGCCCGGTCATGGGGATCGTCAGCGATCGTTTTGGCTGGCGAAACACACTGACGCTCGTGGGTGGCATTGGCTGCGGCGTGGCCACGCTTTTAACTTACTACGGGCCGCTAATGGTTGGAAAAAATCTCGTAGCCTGCATGATCTTGTGCGCGGTGTACGGTTTCACGCTACCGGGCTACATGTCACTGACCACCATTATGTCTACGCTCAAAGGCAGTACCAAAGATGATGGTACTGCACTTGGACTGTATGCGCTGGGCGCAGGTATCTCTGTATTCGTCGGTCCGGCCATCGTGAGTTCCTTCATGTCTTCCCTAGGTACGGAGGGGCTGGTATGGATTTTTGCAGGTATGTATTTCCTTAATGCTGTGCTTGCCCGGACTTTGTGGACGGAATACGATCCGGGCAATAAAGCCCCCCTCAACCCGGCCCGAGAATTGCGGAGCTAACGGTCTGCTGGCTCTGGATTAGCGGCGTTACGCCAGAGCCAGCAGGCAAGGATTGTCAGAGCCGCAAGCAAAATTGCCAGGGCCAGGATGATACCGGTATAGCCCGAAAGTACGCCGATAAGCAGGGTCGGGATAACCATCCCGGAGTAGGCTGAGAGGTAAAATCGGGAGACATTCAGTGAGACATCTCCCCCCTCTGCGCAAGCGGCAGCGAGCGAAAGCGTACCGGGGAAAATAAATCCGCATCCTGCGGCCTGAAATAAAATCGCGATAACGAACACGGTTAAGCTTTCCAATTGGCTTCCCAGTAACATCAGCCATCCCCCCGCAAGTATTGAGATAATTCCTGTCCTTACCCGCCATGCATCATGCGCATTCGGAAAGAGAAACTTGGCCAGTAAGCCACCTGAAAGCAGGATGAAAAGCAATGCCCCGGGCAGCGCATGATTACTGATATGCAATACCGATACGGCTACGGAGGGGAGCAAAGCCATGATAGAACTGTTAAGAGTGAACATCAGAAAGATCGATGGAAGCACAAAGGCAAAAAACAGCCGGTTATTCCCGGGTGAGGCTGCAGTTGCCGCTAAAGACGAGCCTGCAGCGGAACGTAAGTCCTTGCTTTGCCTAAGCGTCGGAATAAGGAAAATAAATATACAAACTGCCGCCAGCATTAAAACGATGAATGGCAGAGTTATCAGCTCCACGCCCAGGTATTCATAGCACAGGCCGCTGAACAGCGGGCCAAAGCCAAAGCCAAACAGCGTCAGGATCCCCGAC
The DNA here is from genome assembly GCF_026314315.1 of Klebsiella sp. DY2415. Lineage (NCBI taxonomy): Bacteria > Pseudomonadati > Pseudomonadota > Gammaproteobacteria > Enterobacterales > Enterobacteriaceae > Klebsiella > Klebsiella sp. DY2415. The sequence continues at coordinate 99,165 of NZ_CP111116.1, forward strand.
AGGTTAATGATTTTCCGGTTACGTGATCCGGTCAAAAGCAGCAGAGTGTTTGCTCCGCCCATGAAAACTCCCAGGCTTGCACCATTCAATACGCGGGCGATGATCAGCGACAAATAGCTGCTACCAAACGTGAAAAACATGCCGGCGCACAGCGCCAGCAGGAGGCCAAGAACGACTCCTGCACGATAGCCGAAAGTTCGATAAAGGTGCCCGGACAACTGTAGAGCAATCAGAAGAGAGACGCCGTAAACGGCAAACACAAACGTCAAATCGAATTTGCTGAGCTGGTACAACTGCTCATAAAAATTAAACAGCGACACGGGGATATTGGCACTGAACGCCATAAGAAAGATCGAAAAAAGGAGTGCATACATGAGGGTTGCCTAAAAACCGATATGCTACCAGTAGCCTCCTGAGCCTCTAAGCGTCCGGTGAGTTTATGTCCTGCTGAGTCAAATAAATGTCTCTTCAAATCAAATTACAAATCATCTCCTGCTAGAAAATTGCGCCAGTTGATGCAACGCGATGATAATCAGGAATGTTATTCTTTCAGCAAGTTAACGGTCCGAAATAAAGGCAGTTCAGCCTTTACAGGCATACATTTTATGGAGCTTATCAGAAGGAACCTATGAAATATCAAGATCACCTGGGAGGAATTACCGCCTTTGTGGCAACCGCACAGCTCGGCACCTTCACCGCCGCAGCTGAAAGGCTGGGAATGACGAAATCGGCAATCGGCAAGAGCGTATCGCGGCTTGAAGAACGTCTTAGCGTTAAGCTTATTAACCGCTCAACGCGCGGACTCAGCCTGACCCCTGAGGGGGAAACCTATCCTGTTACTTCGTGCGGCTAAATTGTGTTTCATGTTAAATCCTCCTGACGTCAGTATACCCCGCTATCCTTACAGCAGGAGGTGTCTATGTGTGGACGATTTGCGCAGTACAGCAGCCGTGATGAATATTTTGACTCACTCGGACTGAAACCAGACGAAATCACGTTCGATCCGGAGCCCATTGGCCGCTTCAACGTGGCGCCAGGCACAAAGGTACTGCTCCTCAGCGAGCGTGAGGATGCGCTGCACCTCGATCCCGTGTTCTGGGGTTACGGCCCGGAGTGGTGGGATAAGCAGCCCCTTATTAACGCGCGCGGCGAAACGGCGGCGAGCGGTCGCATGTTTAAGCCGCTATGGAATCACGGGCGCGCCATTGTACCGGCTGACGGCTGGTTTGAATGGCAAAAAGAGGGCGGGAAAAAGCAGCCGTTCTTCATCTACCACAGAAAAAAGCAGCCCCTGTTTTTTGCCGCCATCGGTAAGCAGCCTTACGGACAGGACCACGGTAAGGAGGGGTTTGTCATTGTGACCTCATCGAGCAACCAGGGCATGGTCGACATCCACGATCGCAGGCCGCTAGTGATCGCTGCTGACGCCGTCCGTGAATGGCTGAGTGCTGACACCACACCACAACGGGCAGAGGAAATTGCCCGTGATGCGGCAGTTCCGGAGAAGGACTTCACCTGGCACCCCGTGAGCGCGAAGGTGGGCAACATCCATAATCAGGGTAGCGAGCTTATTGAACCCGTTCAGTAAGAAATACTTCATACTCATAAACAAGTAATGAGCAGGCGTACCGAAGCACGAAACATCTGACGTACAACAAAAGCGCGGGGAAAATGATTGTCTCCGCGGCATTTCCTCAGGATTTCCGCTAATAAGGATGCTGTTTAAAGAATCGTCCGGAAGTGATTTATTTGATCAAGGGAATATCACTGAGTCGCGTCGTGTATCTGGGCGAGAGCATTTCTCTTTTCATCTGCCAGCTGCTGTCACGCGCTCCCTGCCCTGCAAACCATACCTTTCCCCTCCCGGAACGATTTATCTTATCGAGGGCTGACATCAGCGCATCGGCGTTTGCACGCGGCTGCTGTTCACTGAACATGTCATACTGCGCCACACCCGACTGATAGAAATCGGCCAGACTGACGCCGGCTTTTGCGTACCGGTAGCCTTCCCGCCAGATAGTGCTTAGTCCACTGAGTGCTAATTCAATAATATCGCGCGTGTCGTTCGTGGGATAATCGCTGATGCGGGAGGCTGTGTTGGAATACTGAGGCTCACTTCCGTGACGCCCGGTTGCGATCGACACGCTGATGTGCCGGCAGTGTGACTGCTGCTCCCTGAGCTTTTCTGCTGCGCGGGTGGCATAAAGCACGACAGCCTGCTGCATATCCTCAGGATGAGTAACGCGCTGGCCAAACGATCGGGAGTTGACGATCTGCTGCTTAGGTGGCGGTGCATCCTCAAGGGCGAGGCAAGACTCACCGTTGAGCTTCCGCACGGTGCGCTCAACGATAACGTCAAAGTTTTTACTTATCATACTGACGTTGCTGTCGGCCAGCTGCAGGCCCGTGTTAATGCCCAGCTGGTTCAGCCGGACGCTGATGCGCCGTCCGATACCCCAGATGTCGCTGACGTCGATCAGCTGCAGCAGCTTCCGCTGCCGGCTCCGGTCGGACAGGTCTACCACGCCGTTTGTCTGCGTCCACTTCTTCGCCGCGTAGTTGGCGAGTTTGGCCAGCGTTTTAGTCGGCCCAAACCCAACGCCGATAATCAGCCCGGTTTCCTGCCGGATGCGCGCGCATCTGCTGTCCGAACGTCTCCAGCGGAATGAGGCTGCCAATGCCGGTGACGTCTAGGAAGCTTTCGTCAATGGAGTAGACTTCCTGCCCGGCCGCCATCTCCCCCAGTATGGGGTCCGCTTGGAAAACGGAAATTATCCCACGCTAAGACTGTTTTTTGTACAATGTGGTGTCGACTGTGCGTAATGAGCGGTATTTTCCGGATCCCAGCTTAAGATTATTACGCCAGACGTAATCTCCACTCAGATTGATATGTTCCCAGCCCAGGGGAGAAAGATGAGATACCAGTTGCTCATTTATCGGGATACCTTTTCGTTTTAGTGACTCAATAGCTCTTTCTATATATACCGTGTTCCACAACGTGATCGCCGCTGTCAGTAACGTCAGCCCGCTGGCGCGGTAACTCTGATTCTCCAGCCCACGATCCCTTATTTCACCCAGACGGTGCATAAAGACCGCTCGCGCAAGGGCATTACGGGCCTCACCCTTATTCAGCCCCGCCTGTACGCGTCGGCGCAGACCGGGATCACGGAACCAGTCCAGCATAAATAGTGTCCGCTCAATGCGGCCAATCTCTCTCAGCGCTTTGGCAAGTCCATTCTGTTTTGGGTAACTGGCTAACTTTTTCATCATCAGCGATGCGGTGACTGTCCCCTGCTTAATCGAGGTTGCCAGGCGCAATACCTCATCCCAGTGTGCCTCAATGTCTTTGATATTCAGGCTGGTTGTTGATATGACGGACTGAAGCCCCGGATAGCGTTCGGCCTTTCCATGAATAAACAGCCGCTTGTCATGAAGATCCCGGATCCTCGGCGCAAAAGCGAATCCCAGCAGGTGCATCAGGGCGAAAACATGTTCAGTGAAGCCTGCGGTATCGGTGTAATGCTCGGTAATTTCCAGATCGCTTTCATGGTACAGCAGGCCATCAAGCACGTGGGTTGAGTCGCGCACCCGGCTGATCACTTTGGCATAGAACGGGCTGTATTGGTCTGAGATATGCGTATAAATCTGCACGCCCGGCTCCTGACCATATTTAAGATTGACCTGACCGGCATAACGTCCGTGACTGCCTACCCGAAAGTTCTGCCCGTCTGACGATGATGTTGTCCCGTCGCCCCAGAATGCGGCCAGAGGCCGCGCTTTCTGAGCGTTGACCAGCTCGGCCAGTGCCGCTGAATAAGTTTCATCTCTGATGTACCATGCCTGAATACCTTCGAGTGACGATTTTGTTGCCCCCGGGCAGGACTCCGCCATTTTTGTCAGCCCCAGATTGATGCCGTCGGCCAGAATGGTGGTCAGCAACAGTCTTCCGTCTTTTGGTCTGACGTTATTATTTTTGAGGTGCGCGAAGTGACGCGTAAACCCCGTCCAGCTGTCCACTTCTTCCAGTATCTCTGTAATTTTCGGATGAGGAAGCATGCCATAAACCAAATCGGCAAAGGACGAAACACCCGAAGGGACGCTGTTCTCCAGCGGAGTGATTTTTACTCCTTTATCTGAAATATCAACATCGGGCAAATCACCGGCAAGCGCCATCGCGTTAACTTCTTCCAGACGCGATGCAAGAAGCGTCATACGGGCCTGAAGATATGCCTGGCAATCGGTCTGAACGGCCAACTGTAACTGGTCATTGTGGCGGGATTTCTCAAACTCAGCAGTCGGGATGAGATAATCATCAAAATTTCTGTAGCGGCGCGATCCTTTTACCCAGATATCACCGGAACGTAGCGCCCCCTTGAGTTCATTCATTACGCAAAACTCGTAGTACTTGCGGTCGATTCCTGAAGGCGTGAGTACCAGTTTTCGCCAGCTTTCAGGGATAAATCCTGTTGGCGCCGATAGCGGCACTTTACGAAGTTGTTTACGGTACATTTCCCTGATGGTGTCCAGCGCATCGCTGAGCGTCTGCGCCGCAGGTGTCGCCATGAACTGCAATGCTGACAGCATACGCGGGGCGTATTTACGCAGCGTACTGTATTTTTCGGTGATCAGGTGAAGCGGGTCGAAATTGCCCTTACGGGACAGAAACCGTGTTTCTTCCAGGCTGTTGATGAACTCCTGCCAGGGAAGGACATCTTCTATCGCTGCCCAGGGATCTTCACCGGATTCTCTGGCATGCAGTAGTGCCTGACCGACAGTAAAATATTGCTTCAACTTGCTCTGGATGAGTTTCCCCGTCAGCTGAAGCCTCTCGGCTTGTGTGCGTTTTGCCTGGCTGAACAGAGTGCCCAGAATACGTTCGTGCAGTTCGATAACCTCATCAGTCAGTGTGGCCCGCGCTTCCTGAATGACACAAACCAGCGTAGCGTAACGTCTGACATCGGTGAATTTAGCCAGATCTCTGCTGCTCATTTTCCGGCCCTCACGCGCCAGTTTTAGTAACCTGTTCTGGTGAACGGAAAGCGCAATACCATCAGGCAATTCCAGCGCGGCGATGGAATTAAGCCGGTCGATATGTTGCAGCACGTTTTTACCGTTTATTTTACCCGGAGGCTGAAGTAGCCATGCCAGACGGGAAGGTTGTTCACCCTCTGATATGATCAGGCTGTCGAGTGCTGATTTATGCTGCTTTTCCAGTTGCGCAGTAAGTGCCGAAAATACGGCTCTGTCAGCAAGCGTGACAACTTCGGCAAGCGTCCGTTCGATCACATCAACAGAAGGGAAAATAACATTATTGTTATGTAGCCAACTGAGCATTTCTTCCGCCAGCATAAATCCTTTGTCAGTACGCATGGCATAGGGGTGCAGATGCTGGATACAATCTTTTTGCAGTGACCGGCTGAACGGGGATAATTTCAGGTAGCGATAAAGTTCAGTCAGATGTTCCCAGCGAGTTTGCTCTCTGGATGCATATTCCGGCCATAAATCAGGTTGAAGTTTCAGCCGGGAAGCAATTCTGGATATGACGTCACTGTGAGGGGTATTGCTTTTGTCCGGAATAAATCCAGGTCCACGCAGATAACAGAGTAATACAGCAAAACCCAGGCGATTTGCTGGCCGTCGATGTTTATTAATGAGCGCAATATCCTGTTCATTCAGAAAACACATTCGGGTCAGAATAATTTCATCATCTGGAATAACCAGCAAGCGCTCCTGCTCTTCACTGCTCAGTATCTGTCGCCGTGGCATAAATGCTTCCCTCGCGTATAGTTTCCATATGTTATGGGTTAACAGTGACCGAAACCGGTCGGTTTCGTACACCACTTACAGCACATGTCCGAAACTTAGTGAAATTAATTTCGGACACACGTTATAATTCGGACATCCATTTCGTACGGAAAGTTTCCCATGTCACGTGTTTTTGCCTACTGCAGGGTCTCAACTCTGGAACAGACCACAGAAAACCAGCGTCGTGAAATTGAAGCGGCGGGTTTTGCCATCAGATCCCAACGACTTATTGAGGAGCATATCAGTGGCTCGGTTGCTGCCAGCGAACGCCCCGGATTTATCCGGTTGCTAGATCGCATGGAAAATGGGGATGTACTGATTGTCACCAAACTTGACCGTCTGGGTCGTAATGCGATGGATATCCGAAAAACAGTAGAGCAACTGGCGGCTTTAGATATTCGCGTTCATTGTCTCGCACTCGGAGGCGTTGACTTGACCAGTCCGGCCGGAAAAATGACTATGCAGGTAATTTCTGCTGTAGCGGAGTTTGAGCGGGATTTGCTGCTTGAGCGAACGTATTCAGGTATTGCGAGGGCAAAAGCGGCTGGAAAACGCTTCGGTCGCCCCCCCATCCTGAGCGAGGAACAAAAGCAAACAGTGACAGAGCGCCTAAATGCTGGCATCAGTATCAGTGCTATTGCCCGGGAATTTAATACCACCCGCCAGACTATCCTTCGGGTAAAGGCTGGATTGCTGCAAGAGTGAGCGGCTGGGAAGATTATAAAAAAATCAAATGGTTATTATGAAATAAAACAGCCTGCTGGGTTCTTTTCCCCCTATTTTTTATAAAAGAGTAGACAAAAGAGGTTCGCGATATTAATCTACCAACTAGATGGTTGGTACTGATTACACCAGCTATACCTTTTATCAAGAAATTACAGGAGCCATTATGTCTACTACCGTTAAACCTTCTGCAGACGCAGCTGCGATCCACAATACCCGTGAAGCAGTTCGCAGCCAGCCTGGCCTGGGTAACCTGACTTTCCAGATGAAAGCCCGTTCCAGCGGCGGATTAACCGTTCGCACAGAGACCGGCGCCACAATCCAGAACGGCGTTATCGATACCAGCCGTGTGGGGAAATTTTCTAATATCGGTGATGAACCCGCAGGTTTACTCGGCACCGATACCGGCATGAGCCCGACTGAATACATCATGCAGGCGCTGGCTGGCTGTTATACCGCCACCCTTACCATGATGGCTGCTGAAAAAGGGATCGACCTGGACGGTATCGAGCTGGATCTTAATTTCGATATCAACCTCAACGGCTTCCTTGGGCTGGACAGCAACGTGCGTAAAGGTGCGAAATCTATTCGCGTCGATGTTCACCTTACGAGCAAGACCGCCAGTCGCGAGGAGTTAGAAGCGCTGGTCAGCGAAATGCAAAAGAATTCGCCAATCCACGATACTCTGGCTAATCCGGTTGAAATGATTACACGCCTGGCGTGATGTCAGAGATGTAATGCTGCCATTCAGAATGCAGGATGGCAGTGACGTTCAGCTCTGCACGATACTGAGTCAGTGATACAACTTGCTACGGAAAAATAGCAACAATATAATCTATCAACTAGTAGATTATATGGAGTAATTATGACAACCATGACACGGGAACGGCTGCTCAGCGAAGCAGAACACCTGATGCGCGAAAAAGGGTATTCAGCATTCAGCTATGCTGATTTATCAAAAATAGTGGGTATCACCAAGGCCAGTATTCATCACCATTTCCCGACTAAAGATATTCTGGGTGAGCAGGTGGTAATACAGGCGTTCTCTGATACGCAACGCGTATTTGAGCAGATAGAGGCTACTGAGAAAAGCGCGGAGAAAAGAATTGCGGCCTACATCGATATCTTCGCGCAAAGCCATAAAGCTTCACTACTGCCACTGTGTTGTGCGTTGTCAGCAGAGACCGCCAATCTGCCTCAGGCAATTACTGTACAGACATCACTTTATTTCGATATGCAAATCGAGTGGCTCACAAAAGTCGTCAGGGCGGGCATGGAGTCAGGTGAGTTTTCATCCCATGCCGAACCATCAGATATTGCTTTGATGATCATTAATGTCTGTGAAGGCTCAAGCGTAGTGGCGCATGCAACGGCCAGACCCGAAGTCTTCGCCAACAGCCTTAAGTATATAAAACTGCTTCTTAATACCCCTCATTCAGGAGAATGACACTATGCTGGACTGGAACAACTATCGCTCAGAGTTAATGCAACGTTTAGGCGAGTTGGGCAAACTGACCCCCGAGACCATGAAAGGCGTGGTTGCCCTGGGCAACGCAGGTAACAAAACTGACCTTTTGGGCGCAAAAGTGCGTGAACTCATTGCCCTGGCGTGCGCAGTCACAACCCGCTGCGACGGCTGTATTGCTTTTCACGCCGACGCCGCTGTGAAAGCCGGTGCAACCGACGCTGAAATTGCTGAAGCGCTGGGCGTGGCGATTAACCTCAACGCTGGCGCGGCGGTCATTTATTCAGCCCGCACTCTGGATGCCGTCGGTCAGGCACGCGGTTAAGCATTAATAAATTCCACGTTAAAAGGGCATTACTGCCCTTTTTTTATGTCCGCAATCGCCTGAGCATATACCGATGCAGGTTTCACACCCGGTATGCGTTTAACTAATTGCCCTTCATGAAATATCAGCACAGACGGCAGCCCCCAGATCTCGTATTTGGTTGTCAGCACCGGCGCCTGATCTACATTGACTTTCCCCACCTGAATATCTCCATCGAGCCGGTCTGCAAACTGACTGAACATTTCTTCGCTGGCCTGACAGGGCGGACACCAGGGTGCAGAGAAACGTACCACCGATATTCCTTTGTACTGCTCTATCTGGCGGAAATTATCTTCGTTATAAGCTGTTAATGTACGCATGGTGATGACCTCGCAAAATGAGTGACAATTCAGAAATGGCTGCGTTATGACAAAAAAATACGGCACACCCGTTGACCTACCTACTAGATGGTTGGTATATTGCCATCCATCAGATGTTTATGCAACTCCAGTGCGCGACGTCCGGTCGATGATATTTCCGGGTTGTGCAAATCCCTGCCGGGATACTCCTTTTTGTTTCTGTGAGGTATACGATGAGTAAGCTTTTCACCCCCTACAATCTGTCTGGCCTGGCGTTAAAAAACCGTGTAGTCATGGCACCGATGACCCGCACCCGCACCATGAATGACGTGCCGGATGAGGTCGTGGCTTTGTACTATGCACAGCGTGCTTCTGCTGGCCTGCTCATCACCGAAGGGATGCCGGTTTCAGAAGAAGGCCGGGGTTACCTCTATACCCCTGGTATCTACAACGACGAACACGTCCAGGGCTGGCGTAAGGTGACACAAGCGGTTCACGCCAAAGGTGGCCGTATTTTCGCGCAGCTCTGGCACGTCGGCCGTATGTCTCACGTCTCTCTTCAGCCAGGCCACATAGCGCCGGTTTCAGCGGGCACCGTTCAGGCGGTCAATACCACCGTTTTTGCGCTGACCGAATCCGGAGAACCGGGCCCGGTTGTACCAAGCCAGCCACGCGCGCTGGAAACGCATGAAGTGAAACGCATCACTGCAGACTTCGTGCACTCCGCACGCCTGGCGATGGAAGCCGGCTTTGACGGTGTGGAAATCATGGCTGCAAACGGATTCATCTTTGACCAGTTCCTCAGTAGCGAACTGAACACCCGCACCGACGAATACGGCGGCTCGGTGGAAAATCGTCAGCGTTTCCTGCTGGAGACCATTGACGCCGTGGCGGAAGCCGTGGGTAACAGCCACGTTGCCGTGCGCCTGTCACCGTTCGGCCGCATTTATGACCTCGCGCCGTATGAAGGTGAAGAGCAAACCTGGTCAGCCATCACCGACGCGCTCGGTCAGCGGGAGCTGGCTTACGTACACCTTTACTATCAGCCGGTGTACACCAAAGCGCCACTTCCGGAAGGATTCCGCCGCCGTTTTCGCAACACGTTTAAAGGCACCATCATCGCTGCCGGCGGTTTTACCCGTGATATCGCAGAGCAGGCTCTGGAAGATGATGAGCTGGATCTGGTGGCATTTGGTGTGCCCTACATCGCTAACCCGGATCTGGTTGAAAGAATGCAAAACGGCTGGCCACTGGCAGAAAGTGACCGCGCCACCTACTACGGCGTCAGTGGTTCCCCGGAAAAAGGCTATACCGATTACCCGGTCTGGCAGGCGCAATAAATCCCATACGGTCGCGGTTCTCTGATAAGTGAGATCCGACCGCCCAACGTCTTTGAGGAATCATTATGCAAACGCTGAAACCCACCCTTACCATCGATATCTGGTCAGATTTGGTCTGCCCGTGGTGCTGGATTGCTAAAAAAAGATTTGAACAGGGTCTGAATCGCTTTGAATTTCGCGACCAGGTGGTGATCCGCCATCACAGCTACCGTCTGGCCGGTGGTACTCCCGCGATGCCTTTTAAGGATGCCATCGTTAAAAAGCTGGGCAGTCAGCATTCAGCGGAGCTGATGATGAATCAGGTGGGCACCGCCGGTAAATCTGAAGGTCTGATCTACAACTTCGACGGCATGATGTTTGGTGATACAGAAGATGCACACACCCTGCTGGTTGCCGCGCGTAAGGCCGGAATTGCGGACGCGGTGGAAGAACGTTTTTATCATGGCAGTATCACCGAAGGTCGCTCTCTCTTTGACCGTCAGCAGCTCGTTGCCATGGCCGTAGAAGCCGGTATGCCGAAAGCTGACGCTGAAGCCGCCCTGGAAAATGACGATTTTCGCGCCACCGTTTCCGACGATGAAGCCCACGCACAGTCTATTGGCCTCAGCGGCGTTCCGGTTTTTGTGATGAACGAAAAATATGCCATCAGCGGGGCTCAGGCAGCAGATAACTTTTTGAATGCCCTGCGTCAGGTCTGGGATGAACAGCAAACCGAATTTTCAGCCACTGCGGGTCAGACCTGCGGAACGGATGGCTGCAGTATTTAATCCGTCAACCGCCGGCAGTTTCACGCTGCCGGCAACGTCTTACCCACCAGTAATGGAGTCAGAAAATGAACACTTTTTTCAAAGGTAAAAAACTGCTCGTCGTCGGCGGTACCAGCGGCATGGGCCTGGCCGTGGCACGCATGGTACTGGAAGCGGGCGGCAGTGTCGTGCTGACCGGGAATAAAAAAGACAAAGCCGAAGCGGTGCAAAAAGAACTGAGCCCTCTGGGACCGGTTGCGGTCATCGCGGCGAACCTGATGACCGAAGAAGGTATGGAAACTATCCGTCAGGAAATTAATGCTCACCATCGCGATATCAGCCTGATGGTGAATGCCGCCGGTATCTTCATGCCCAAAGGATTTACCGAGCACAGCTTTGCCGATTATGACATGTATCTTTCGCTGAACCGAGCCACGTTCTTTATTACACAGGATGTCGTGAAGAACATGCTCGCCGCGAAGCTCGAAGGGTCTATCGTCAACGTCGGTTCGATTGGTGCTCAGGCTGCACTGGGTGACTCGCCGGCCTCGGCCTATTCAATGGCAAAAGCGGGTCTGCATGCCCTGACGCGTAATCTGGCGATTGAGCTGGCCAGCGCGGGTATTCGTGTCAACGCGGTGTCTCCCGGGATTGTTCATACGCCGATATACGAAGGCTTCATGGACAAAGCGGATATCGCAGATGCTATGAAGTCGCTGAACGATTTCCACCCGCTGGGACGCGTCGGAACTGCCGAAGATGTGGCAAACACTATTCTCTTCCTGTTGTCTGACAAAACCTCATGGGTGACGGGCGCTATCTGGGATGTCGATGCGGGCATCATGGCGGTCAGACGATAACCCCGTGACGCTGGCATAAGCCGCCCCTTAAGGGCGGCATTTTTTTGTCGCCAGACATGTCATCAGCAGGCTTCACTAAGAATATTCACGACCTGTTCATCCGTGCCTTTTGTGTTCCCGGCACAGGGTGTTATGCCGGGTTCTGACGACATCCTGACAGGACAAAACGGCCAGAGAGAAAGGGGTTATACACGATGAGGAGCCGGTATCCGCAGTACCTGTGAAATTCTTTTCATCCCTGCTGTCAGCATACTCCGTGGGCAGGCCAGATTTAACCGGATATATCCGTCCCCATTGTCGACAAACAGCAAGCCCCCTTCAAGAAGGACCCCTGACTCCCGGGCAAAATACAGCGATAAATCCTCACCTGCGGTGTCGGGCAGGTAGCGGCTAATATCTATCCAGGCCAGATATGTCCCTTCGGGGATCGAGAACCTGGTTTCGGGTAAATAGCTTTTGAGGTAGTCGTGCAGGTACTGGAAATTGCCGTCAATATATTCCCTCAGATGGACAAGCCAGTCATCACATTCACTCCACGCCGCTTTGTTTGCTGCCAGGCTCAGCGGAGAGATGAACTCGTCGTGTCTGAGACGCCACTCGCTTCTGACACCGGGATCCGGAATAATGATATTTGCCAACAAATTCCCGGCCAGATTGAATGTTTTACTCGAGGACATGCAGGTAATAATGCGTGTGGAATCAGGGAAAAGAGAGGCGGCCGGTGTATGACCGATGCCGCTTCGGGACAGGTCGCAGTGAATTTCGTCAGATACCACCCAGATGTCATTGGCCAGGCAAATTTCAATAATCCGCTTAAGTTCATCAGGCCGCCAGACTCGTCCGGTCGGGTTATGCGGATTACACAGGAAAAGAATTTTCACACGTAAATCGGCCTGACTGGCTTTGCGTGCAAAGTCTTCCCAGTCAGGTTCCCAGCCGCCTGCTGATTTTTTTAACGCCGAGTACACCACGCGACGCTGACTGTATTCACCCGCCTTTTTAAACGGGCCATATGAAGGCGTCATGATAAGAATACTGTCATCCTTGTCGGTCAGAAGCGGGACGAGACGGTTCAGCGCGGGAATAATGCCCGGAGACAGCACAATGTCTTCCGTTTTGAAACGGTGACCATATTGTCGCTCACACCAGCTGCCAAAGATCTCATAGTATTCTTCGTCGTAGATTTTAGTGTAGCCGAGTATTTTTCTATCCAGACGGTCTCTGATGGCCTGAAGAATCGGCTCTGGTGTGGCAAAAGCCATGTCAGCAACCCAGAGGTTGATTAGCCCTTCTGCCGGATACCGCATTGCAAATTCGGACTGTCCCGAAAACAGGTATTCCCGCCAGCCGTCCACGGTGAGACTGTCTGTTTTCTCTCTGCTTACGTACCCATCAAAATCATATTTCATTTCATAAACCTGCCTTAGGTGTAGTCAGAAACGTCGACCTCAGTATTACTGTCAGTCTGATGCCGGAGCGGGAAAACTGGCTCGTGTGATTAACATAAGAGAATCATCACAACTGCATGAATTAATTGCGTTATTAAGGCTCTCTCGCCTTTGTCATCGACTGACGGGGGGATTTCTCGCGTGTCACCATCACAATGCCAGTCAGCACCGCCAGGGCAGAAAATATCGTTCTGACCGTCAGTGATTCATCCAGGAATACCACACCCCCTAGCATTGCCAGACAGGGAACGCTGAGCTGAAGGGTACTGGCGGTGATAGAGCCGAGAGAGGGTAAAAGGGTATACCACAATACATATGCACCGGCTGAGGCGGCGGCACCGGACAGCAATGACAAAGCAATGCCCGCAGCATCATAGTGACCCTGCTTCATAAACAGCAACGAAAGAGCGAGAGCCATCGGCGTGGCGAGTACAAAATTTGCCGCCGTTGAAGCCCCGGCCGCCTGGCCCGCCCTCCCCCTGACGGAATAGGCGGCCCAGGCTAATCCGGCAACGATCATCATAAGTGCACTGTAAAGCGGCGGTGCCTTCGCCCCGGGTAACAGCAGGGCAGCAATTCCTGCCAGAGCAATAACTAAACCGCAAGCCCGCATAACGGAGAGTGATTCCCCTTTAAATAATCCGTGGATCACCATCGCAAACTGTACGGCACCAAAAAGTAACAGCGCACCTGCCCCGGTATCGAGATGGATATAGGCGACAGAGAAGAGCACTGCGTACACCATGAGGTAAAATCCGCTCAGCGGACGCCACAGCGATAATGTAGTTTTTGCGTGATAAAACAAGAAAGGTGACAGGACGAGTGCACCACTGGCCAGCCTGAGGCTGCTGAATGAAAGGGGATCAATGTGGCCTCCCTGCAGGGCCAGACGGCACAGAATAGAGTTTGCAGCAAATGCCAGCATTGCCAGGGATATTTTAAGAATGAGCGCGCAATTGGCCATTCAGTGAGACCTCATAAAATTCTTGCAAACTACCATCTAGTTGGTAGCATAGCGTAAGTGATCACCGAACAGGAAGCAATAATCAGCTTTCAAACTGGAAGGTGAGGACAGGCATTCGGAATGAATTCTGTTTCACATCCCCAGTAGAGGAAGGAAAACGCGTAATGCCAGATGCAGAGCAGAAGATTATTTTTCCCTGCGATCAAACATATGAAATCAGTTTAAGACCTGGAATATCCTATGAAAAAACTAAAATTTACGTTCAAAAATGCGGCTGGTGAAGAACTGGCCGGATTGCTTGAACTTCCTGAAAATCCTAAAGCGTTTGCGCTGTTAGCTCATTGTTTTACGTGTGGCAAAGACCTCAAAGGCGCGGCGCGTATTGCGCGGAAACTGACAGAGAATGCTATCGCCGTTCTCCGGTTTGATTTTACTGGTCTGGGAAACAGCGAAGGGGATTTTTCCAACACCAACTTCTCATCCAATATTTCGGACCTGCTTTGCGCGGTAGATTATCTCCGCCGACAGTACGAAGCGCCTTCTTTGCTCATCGGCCATAGCCTGGGGGGATCGGCCATTCTGTCTATTGCCGGCGAAGTTCCTGAGGCAAAGGCCGTTGTCACCATAGGATCACCCGGAGAACTGACACACGTAAAACGTCTTTTTAAGGATGATGTTGAAAACATTAACCAGCATGGAGCCTATCCCGTTGAGCTGGCCGGGCGGGTATTTACCTTAAAGAAACAGATGCTGGACAATATTCAGGAACACAAAATCGCTCATAAGGTGTTCGCCATGAACAAGCCTCTGCTTATTTTTCATGCGACTGAAGATGATACTGTGTTAATTGAGCAGGCCGAAAAAATATTCAAAGCAGCAAAGCATCCCAAGAGTTTCATTTCGTTGGGTAAGGCGGATCACCTTCTGACTCATACTCAGGATGCTGAATACGTTGCCGATATCATTATATCGTGGAGCGAATGTTACCTATAAACAGAGTAAATGCGTTCAAACTCGTAGCGCAGAGGGCGATTTTCTGCAGAGATCGGACGCTGTTTATGCTGGACTGATTTTGCGATAAAGGCTTAGGCCGATGCATACAGGTGGGGCTGAATAAGGGTGAGGCCCTTGGGCGAGCATCCTTCATGCACCGGCTGAATGAAATCAGGGATCTGGGGGTGAGAGGATCAGCGTTACCACGCCACCGGCGCTGACACTACATACGGCGGCGATAACACTCTGGAATACGGTTTATATAGAAAGAACCATTGAGCCGCTTAAGCAAAAAGGAGTCCCTGTTAATGAACTGCTGGTCTCTCATCCTTCTCCACTGCTGTACAAAATATAGTCTTAGCGTGGGATAATTTCCGTTTTCCAAGCGGACCCCAAATAACTGAAGAACATCCCCCTAAGCGTCAGCAGCAAGCTGTCGCCGCTAAGGCCCCGGAAATCACGCCCTTTACGTCGTAAACGCCGTAAAGCCCGCTCACCGGGGTTAAAAGGGATTACTTTTACTTCTTCATTGCTGTAAGCGGGTTAAGGCTAATCAGGGCAGGGGGTAGGGTGGCAGAGTTTATAGCCAGGTAACCGGCTACGCCGGGCTTTCGGCGCCATTTGACTCCACAGACACATGTAACCTCATCTGGCGCCTCCATGCCGCTGACGCGGCATCCAGAAGTTTCCCGATGCTGTAAGTCTTAACGTCTGCTTTGTGCCAAAAGCGGAAATAACTAACAGCAGTCTGTGTGAAAATACGGGGAGCAGGTTAGTACTCCTTAATTACGCCCAACTGGTCGATGTTGGTGATGTGGAAAACCACGATAAGAGGTGTCAGAAATCGACTTTAATACATCCGGTCTCAAAATGGTCGATTAAGACTCTATATTTCAGACTATTAGTCTCTAAAAGTGGTTTTCCACACGGTTGACCTTCAAACAACATTAAGTATTGATTCAATCCTTTTTTTTGCCTGACTGGTCAGGCGCTTAATTCCAAGCGAGCGGGTCATTTCCTGTATCTTATTGTCACCTTTAATACTCAGCGCCAGTGCGCGCAATTCCTCACTAGGGATCGCGTCAACCTGGCGAATGTCGTTATCCGTGGCAGGCAAACGAAACGCATTCCAGTCAGCACGTTGCTCAGCGGACAGCCAGACGAAGTTTTCACCTGAGTGATCGGCTGCAAGGTGATAGTGTTGATCCACAATTTCCATTACGCGTTCACGTATCAGTCTGCCAGCGCGAGTGAAGCCGTGTATACGTGCGATGCGTTGCACAAGCGTTGTATCCAGAACGGGTGATTCACTTGTTACCACCGCTTCAATGAGGGTTTTAAGTGTCTCATCATATTCAGCGATATAGAATTGTTCTGCATCTGTCCTGTCGTGCCATTCCTGAAGATCGTTAACGACATACTTACCGGCATGCGCTGGCTTGTTGTTATTCTGAGAAGCTGTAGATGCATACTTCAACTCAGTGCCACCATCATCTTCGCTTACTTCGGCGGGAGGCGTGATGATAGGGTTTACTGACGTGGATATTTCTTCATCATTAGCGACAGGTGTAATTTCAGATACCAGTATGTCTTCACTGGCATCATTGGTTACGTGACCGATGACTGGCGTAATCTGCTTTTGTTTTTCTGCTTCAGCAATCAGTGCGGCTTCCGCTGCTCTGGATTCCTCCAGCAGGCGATTTATTGCTGTATCCAGCCTGTCGAGTGCACCTTCTTTATCAATCCACCATTCAGTTGACCAGAGGCGCAGTAATTTCCAGCCCAGGCCCTGTAGGATAGCGCTGCGGACTTTATCGCGATCGCGTGCTGTTGCTGCGCTATGGTAAGTGGCACCGTCACATTCAACACCGACAAGATAGTCGCCAGGCTTATCCGGATGAACGATCCCCAAATCAATACGGAAACGGGATACGCCAATTTGCGGGACAACATGCCAGCCTTTTCTCCTCAGACCATTTGCTACTGCCTCTTCAAACGGTGAGTCATAACCGCCTACAGACCCACGTACTGCCTGAGAAAGAGCTTCAGGGCCGCGCTGGGCAAACTCAATAAAGTGTTTGAGGTCAGCAACCGCGCGGGCGCTGGTCCGATTAAGGTCGATGAAGGAAGGATCGAACGAGCTGAAGACCATCATTTCCTGTCGCGCACGTGTGACGGCAACATTCAGCCGGCGCCAGCCTCCCTCGCGATTAAGCGGGCCAAAATTCATCGACATTGTATTTGCGCCCGGCTCAGTCGGGCCGTACCCGATGCTAATTATGATCAAATCGCGTTCATCCCCCTGAACCGTTTCGAGGTTTTTAACCACAACAGGTTCTTCCAGTTCAGACTGGAAGAAGGGTTCAATTTCAGGGTGATGCTGTCTGGCACGGTCCAGCAGATCGCTGACTAGCTTTTGCTGTTCAGTATTCAGCGTGATAATGCCTATCGATCTGCCTGATGCAACGAACTCTTTATCAGTCAGCCGCTTCACCGTTTCAGCGACGATCGCTTCTGCCTCGACCTGATTATGACGTCCTTTCCCTTTAGAGTAGACGCCTGTAACCTTGCACCACTGGACAGCACTTTGCTTTGTTTCGGAAGCGGGGAACGTAATCAGGTTGCTGTCATAGTAGCGATGGTTGGAGAAGGTAATCAGGCTTTCATGACGGCTCCGGTAATGCCAGCTCAGGCTGTGGTTATACAGGCCGGCAGCAAGACACTCATCCAGAATGCTTTCCATATCTTCTTCAGTATCATCGTCCGTGTCATTAGCTGCACGATTAAAGAAGCTGGTTGGCGGCATCTGGCGGGGATCACCGGCGATTACCACCTGTTTGCCACGCGCCATGGTGCCGATAGCATCCCACGGGGCAATCTGTGATGCCTCATCGAAAATCACCAGATCAAACAAGGCTTGGTCGGAGGGCAGGAACTGGGCGACTGAAAGCGGACTCATCAGCATGCAGGGGGCAAGTTTGGCCATGGCATCGCCCATTTCGGCTGCCATCTGGCGTACCGGTTTATGACGACGGGATTTCTGTAGTTCATGTTTAAGCAGTGCAAAACCACTCTGCTTGCTGACCTCATTTTTTGCAGGAATGACGCCACATAAACGAGCACGGATATAGCGTACTGTCAGTTTGGCCAGACGATCGGTTTGAGCACGGTAAGCCTCAATATCACTCATGTGCTCAGCCGGCACAAAATTGTGCAGCAGCGGCTCTGAATCGATCATCCACGATGCAAACCAGCGGCAATAGGCAGTTTCAAAAATCTCTGCAGCGCTTATTTCTCCTGAGTTAAGATGGATCAGCGCGTTGATCACTGGCTGCAGGCCATGTGAAATCGCTTCCTCACGTACACGGCTCCAGTCACTCCAGGCTTTAAGAGCAGACTGATGTTGCAGGATATTGAGTGCGCAGTCACGCAGTGCCGGGAGCGATGGTTTGTCCTCAGCTGGTTTTATCAGATTGCAGAAGCTAACCTGTGCATCATTGAAATTGGCGATTGCTGTGCGCAGTTTCCGAGTCAGGGCGGAGATAACACCCTGCGAACCGAGAAGGTCATTGGCATCAATAATCAGATTTTTTACAGCAGTGCGGCTCTCGACCAACTGCTGTGGCGAAGAAGCAAAACCACCAAGCGAATTGCGGATAGATTCTGCAAGTTCCAGGGTGGTCTGCAACTGTGCAACGTTGGTATCCAGCCCAGCCCATCCCGGCAGGGATAAAGTGACAGAGTTAAGCTCGGTCAGACGTTGCAGCAATGTCTGCAGAGTTTCAGCAATGGGGAGATCAACGGATAAGTCGGGAGCTGACGTTAGCGAGTATTGTCGGATAACTTCACCAATGACTTTCTTGCGGGCACTGGTCGCAAAGAACCAGAATTTTTTGTCAGCGACGTCAAGTACGTTTCTGATCTGCGGAGCATTAACGTACTGCCAGCTGTTACCAGGGTAGGTAACTGACAGATTAGCCTTTGTCACTTCAATCTCTTTCAGGAGGTGAACGGCTTTATTCGCTGACTCTATACGGCTTGTGGCATCCGGTGCGAACATGAAATTCAGATCAATGCCGTAAGCTTCCGTCAATAATTCACAGAATGAAGTTAGTTGCGACAGTCTCTCGGGCTCAGTAGAGTCCAGAGTAACTCCCGTCGCCTTCAGTAATTCCTCGGTGGCGTTTTCAAGGTGATCGATGATTGCAGGCAATGAATTTGCTGCAGCAATGAGAGAAGACTGCCACCCATTGGTCCAGTCAGCCTGCGTGATGAGGTCAAAATGATCGCCGTGCTGTTTCCAGGTATCACGGTTCAGCTCCAGACGTTTTACTATCTCTCTGAACTGAGTCATCTCTGAAGAAGAATGCAAAGTCGATGCAGGCCAGCTAAAGTGCGGCGTGGCGCTACTTGCATCCCTGATAACCGTGCCCATTGCCTGATGGAGCGTTAAGCCATTTGGCCAGCGCAGATGGAGCAAACGGACAACCTCATTGAGTTTGTCTCGCAGGTGCTGCACCTTGGCCGCTTCTTCCTTCCACTCCGAGGTAGTCAGTAGATCACGCGCATCCCATGCCCGCTCTAGCTGTTTCAGAAAATCCATCTTGGACGTTTTACTCGAGTGCAGTTCCAGACAAAATTCACCGAGTCCCTGAGCCTCAAGCCTGCGATAGACCACATCCAGTGCCGCTTTCTTCTCAGCAACAAAAAGTACGCGCCTTCCCAGCGCAAGATTATGCGCGATCATATTGGCTATGGTTTGCGACTTACCGGTACCGGGGGGGCCATCCAGAACAAAATCCCTCCCTTTTGCAGAGGCTACAACGGCGGCGATTTGCGAGGAATCTGCAGGCAGCGGTAGGAAAAGATCCTGCGTATTGACGTTGTCATCGAGTTCCTCAACGTTGATGACTTCTCCGCTCTTATCCAGAACGGCATTGTCCTGGCCGCGTTCGATGAGATACTTTACCAGCGCACTTTGCATCAACTGAGGTGCCCGATCGATTAGATCTTTCCACATCAGATATTTGGCAAAAGAGAATGTGCCAATCACGACATCACGGGTGACTTCGAAACCGGGTATGTCGCGCACAGCACGCCGTACCATATTCCAGATGCCATCCACATCAACACCACTTTCATCGGTGGGCAGATCGCCATCGAGGCCGTTAATTGTCAGAGCAAAGTCATTATGTAGCAGTTCAAGCAGAGTAAGGTTGAAGCGGGGCTCTTCTTCCAGCAAACGCATGGACACGCCCGAAAGTACACTTTTACGGTCAAGCTGAATCGGCAGTAGTATCAGTGGAGCTGAGTAACTTTTGGGATCATCAGCGGATTTTTTCCATTTAAGGAAGCCCACAGCGAGGAAAAGAGTGTTGGCACCACCTTCCTCCAAATCACTTTTCGATTTTCGATAGAGGTCGATTAGGGATGACTCGAGGCGGTATTTTTCCATTGCGGAGACGACTTCACCGCGTTCCAGCGCAATCTGGGCGTATTCTTCCCGCAGGTTCTCGTTTGTGAGCTGCTGATAAAGTTCGGCATCGCGGCCTCCACTCTCTAGATCAGGGAGCGGGACAATGCGAATGCGTTTGCCTTCAGCTAGCTTATCTTCAAGATGGCCCGGATTCGCACAGATCAAACGAATGCCTTTAGCGCTTTCAGGCAGGTGTAACAGGCGGTTACGGGTGGTTAAGTCCAGAAGTTTTCGTTGCCATTGTACAAGCCGGCCCCCAGCTTCTTTTTCGCCAGCTGTTTCAATATCAATGTCAACATCAGGGAGAGAGGGTGCGTCCTCAAACCCATGAGAAATAACCTCCTCAGCATCAGGCTGTCCTTCAAGGCGAGTGACACCCAGAGCCAGTGGCCGAATTTTCTGCATCCGCGCGCGACGCGAATCAATGGCTGCGTGAAAAACATCCTCGTTAAGATACTTTAACGCTTCATCAGATGCCTGAGTAAATGAAGGCGGGTGGGCTCTGGTCGCGAGAGTTGTCTCAAATACGACCATTTCTTTTAGGTCGACACGTTTGCGCACCGCAGAGACGTCTTCTGTCACTAGCTGCGAAAATTCCTGTGGTTGTAACCAGACGCCAGCAAACGCATGACCTTCACTGAGCATTAGCAGTGAATTCAAACCAATCTGTTCCAGTGCTGAAGCAAATAATAAGGTTGTATCCAGACAGGTCGCGACTTTTCCTTCCAGAATGATGCCTGGTGTGCGAATTTTCTGGCCATTCCGTTCAAAGCTGGCTGGGGGAAGGGCATAACTGATATTGAGGTTGCAGACAGCAGTCCAGAGAGCTGAGGTAATTTCCCAGACACGAGTTCTCGACTTGCTTTCATAACCATCAAGAGCGTCATTCTTGCCTGCACGGCGAAGGACATCAGAGGCTGCCTTGAGTACACGATCTACCGCCGGATCATTAGGAATGATAAATGAAGGGAGCAATTCAATCATTGCGCTGCCGCCCCATTCATTTTTCGCAAGTGCCTCAAGCGAATAATGAGTAATGAAGATTTCTTCCTCACCCTGGCACAAACTTATGGTGACTTCGCAGAGTACGCTTTCGGTCAGTTCGGCGAGCCATTTGGCATTAAGTTTGACATCCCGATCCCTGATATCCAGTGAAGTACCGGGAAGCAGGCGGTCGATATTCCATTTTTTATCTTCGAGCACGGCTGGCGCGGTCCGCAGATGCAGCGTCAGATCCTGAAATGTCTCTTCGGACTCATTATGCAAGATGAGCTCACGTAACAGCGGAACTGCATTCTGGTGTGATGTGAACCCCAGCTTGTGCGCGATACTCACCTGCGCTTTTATACCCATGAAACTAGTTCTCCTTAAGAGGAAATCACTCAAATATGCACAGTAGTGCTGACGACAGGAGACGCATTGAACAGGCAGAAAGCATCAGCAATTTGATTGCTCTGGCGGCGAGTATCAGAACAGGCGCGCAAGTACAGAAAGCATCATTCGCGGATTAGGTTGGGGGCGAAAGGTAGTGATTGTAAAAATCAATGCACGCTTCCTCTACCGTCAAGAGGTCGTCCCTAAGAATCATCTTAGTATTTTGCTAACATTAAAGTATAACGCGAACTTGATCTATAGATTAGGTCAGCCCAGTAATCTGAGGTGGGATAGCAATTTCAGAAAGATTTATGTTTTTGATAAATATATTTTTTTCTTTCATCCCTCGATTCACTTGTAACGATGAACAACAAAAAAAACAAGAAAAGATGATGTTCGATATAATATTTTGAAAAATTCCTGGATAACAATTGAATATATCTCTTGACCTGTTCCCTGTTGTTGAACAAGGCACTATTTTAATCATACCTTTGTCAAACTGTGAACTTCCGCTATTCGCTCATAACGGACTGCGCTCACTTATTGCAGTGAGCGTTACCTTGTGTTTAATGCCAGCCTGGTATAGTCAGGTTGACAGTACCGGTTTCAGGTCTTCGTCATTAAAAACGGTTCCGGTCTTCAGGACGCCATAACACCAGTGCACCAGTTTCCGCATCAGCGCGCCAATGGCCACCATTTTAGGTTTACCCCGCAGGCACATCTCATCGTAAATATTACGCATTCGCTTATTGTAGATTTTTCCGCACAGGGCGGACATGTAAAGCTTCGCTCTCAACTGAGGGGGGCCGATTTTCGACATCCGCGGCCGGCGCCGGACCGATGTGCCTGAGCGTTTCTCGATCGGCACCACGCCCAGAAAGGCGGCAGCCTGCTCAGCCGATACAAAGTTATGGCTGCGAAGCACGATCAGCATATGCATCCCCAGCTGGGGACCAACCGATTTAATTGAGGTCAGCAGTGTATAATCACGCCTCAGTGCAGGGCTGGCTTTGATATGTGCTTTTATCTGCCGCTCGATATTACTTATCTCCTCGCGCAGAAGCTGCGCCATACGCCTGCAGGAACTGATAATATCTGCAGGTGTGTCTGTCGACAGGTATTTTTCCAGTCTGTTCTCCTCACGCAGGGCATCACCCAGCAGAACATCCCGCCGTCGCAGGAGTGCACCGAGATATCTGATTTCGGGTGCCGGCGGCTCCCAGCGGTGTGGCTTCTTAAGGAATGCGTAACAGGCCAGCATATACGCATCCACCTTATCCGTTTTTGTCATGATTCCCATGCCACGCGCAAACTCCCGACTACGGTGAGGGTTGGCCAGAGAAACCCGGAAACCGGCATCATGTAATTCAGTGGCCAGCTGTTCGTGATAAACACCGGTAGCTTCCATTACCACATGAACATCTTCCGGACTGCAATGTTGAAGCCTGAGCCAGCGAAGAATATTTTCAACTGAATGTCTGTTATTCTGGATGTTACGGGTTTTTATGCGTCCTTTGATACCGTCATAAAGCATGCAAAGATCCAGGGTGTTTTTACTTACGTCAATGCCGACTGGAAACATGGTCAAACTCCTCTCACATAAACCGTCACGCCTGTTCGCCTTGTACATACGGAGTCGAGCTCCCGGTAACCGTTCAACCTGATGTGCTGGCGTGAAAGGTGAAGCGGAGGGCCATGTGCTGCAAATCAAGGTTCAGCGGTGCCGACTTTTCTGACCTTAAGGGAAGGGGGCGGCTCACTCTGCTTCAGTGGTGGTAGCTAATCACCACAAACTGTTAGATACAAGGGAGGGAGTCGGTGAGGCAGAACCTGTCAACACAGTAGCCGGCTGCGCCGGGCAACGGCGCCACTCACTATCAGAGTTGTACTCAACTGCTGCTGGCGCCTCCATGCCGCAAAGCGGCATTCAGAGAACTTGCTCGTCAGTCCAGGCTGTGTATTCAATTCAGGGTGAACGGTTCCGAATCCTTTCTGCTTCCGGTTAAGATACATTCAGGTTCTCGAAAAATAAGGGAAAACGTTCGTAGTGAATCTGAAGGAAAAATCGGCCCATCTGGCGTGGTGCGAGCTGGTTGCGCTGGCATTAGGTAGGAAGAACGGCGATATAGTGTCGCCAGTACAGTAAAATCTCTTTCTCACCAGGTGGCTGGCGACGGCGCTGAAGCAACGTCGCTTTTCGTGTGATATTACCCCCGACATCGAGTGGCTTCTGAAACTGCTGTGTCTCATTGAACGTGAGCCTGCACTGATTAATACATTGCGCGGTATTCTCGCTTGAACAAAACCAGCCCCTTCGCGCTGACGGGCCTGGTTTTGTTCTTCGGTGTACAGTACACCGTCTGACGACGGATTGCCTCCCTTTACCTCGGTGCATAGCCCTCTTCCGCCAGTGTTTTCATATGAATGGACTAGGAAATAAATTATGCTGACTCATTATTTCTGGCCATAAAGGTTCTGGCAGTGCCATCTTTCGGGTCAACAAAGGTAATATCTTCAGGATCACGACGAGGGCTGGCCAATGACAGAAATATTACGGGTTCTTCAAGAAGGGTTGGTAATGCATGGACAACATTACGCTCGAAAAAAAGCACGTGGCCGGGGGCAAATTCGGCTTCGTCACGAGGATCTTCCATCCAGAGCGTCCCCATGAATCCCTGAATAACCTGACGCCGGAGGATCACCTGCTGATGGCTGAAAAACCGGAACTCTCAAAAAGTGCGTGGAACTAAAACAGGTGTGCATTACTCCACCTCATGTTGAAGAGACCAGACTGCATCAGAAAATTGCACCATAACTGAGCAAGCCGCATCCCATTGGTGCAAAAGTGTCTCCAAAAATAAATAATCCATTGATTTAACTGTGCTTTAAAAATGGCATGAATTTTTCATGTCGGGTATATGCAAGCAGGGGCAACCCTTAAGCCTTGAATCCATTAAATATCGACAGGTAATGAAGCCTGATTGTCCTAATAAGGACAATCAGGCTTTTTTATTAATGCAGAGAGCAAACATACGTGCAAACTATTGATATTGGAATTTTGCTTTCCACAGAAGGTACCTACAGCCACCTGGCGAACAGCACACTGCTTGGTGCGCGCCATGCCTTAGAGGAAATCAATGCCGATCCTGCTTATCCTTTTCAGCTGCGGGCCCGACATATCAACCCTGCGGGTGAACTCGCAGCCTACAGTGAAGCGGTGAGCACCTTTATCGCTCACGGCATCCGCCATATCTTCGGAACCATTACCTCTGCCAGTCGGAAGGAGATTATCCCGGACCTGGAGCAGCATAACCTGCTGCTGTGGTATGGCTGTCCTTACGAGGGGTTCGAGAGCTGCGAGCAGGTCGTATATCTGGGCGGTTGTCCGAACCAGACTCTGCTGCCACTCCTGCGGCTGGCGCTGGATATGTTCGGAAATCGCTCCTGGCTGATCGGCTCTAACTACGTCTGGGGCTGGGAAAGCAATCGTATCGCCCGTGAGGTAGTGGAAGGTTCCGGCGGTACGGTGGTGGGCGAAAAATATCTGCACCTGAGAAACAGCAACGTGACCGAGTTGATTGAGGCGATTCTCAGCACAGAGGTAGATTTTGTGCTCAATAACCTGGTAGGCGAAACCTCTTATGCGTTTCTGCGCGCACTGGACGAGGCCTGTCTTCGCGATCGGCGGACGTTAGCGGTGCTCAGCTGTAATTTTACCGAAGCCGAAGTCGCCGAAGTCGCGCCACTAAGGGCGGTACGTTTGCTTTCCTGCGGACCGTTTTTTGAGAGCGTCGATCTCGATTTTTGCGCGCGGCAGCACCTGCAACATGGCGCACAGCGCATCTCCCACTACTATATCGGCGGCTGGCGGGCAGTAAGGCTGTTTGCCAATAGCCTGCGCGAGGCCGGAAACAGCGAGCCGGGTGCGGTGCTGGCGGCACTGCATCGTCAGCACGACGTTGATTCTCCGGGCGCTCGCTCAGTAATGGCTCGAAACAACCACGCCTGTTTGCCCTGCTACATCGCTGAGTTGCAACAAACTTGCTTTCAGATACTGCATCGCGAACCGCTGCCGGTTATGCCCGATCCCTATCTCTCCGCGACCGAGCTACGTGAAAGCCGAACGGTTGCAGCCAGACCTGCTCTGAGGATTGTTAAATGAAAACGCTGCTGTCCCCGGATTTAGATGCTCAGCCGCTCCTGCTGGTAGACTGTGAAGCAAGGAGTCGCGAAGCGCTGGAAAAAAACCTGACGCGGATGGGTATCCGCTGGCATCACCTGACCGGAGATGAGGCTTTACCTCCTCTCACCCCCTGTGCAGTACTGGTGGAACTGGAGGCATTCGCCAGCCCGCTAACCCTGAGCCAGATCAATCTGGCGGGAATACCGGTGATCGCGCTGACCTCACATGAGGGACTTTACCAGGTACAGCGCGCGCTGGAGTTAGGGGCAACAGCGCTCCTTACCAAGCCTATTACACAGCGAGCCATCTATACCACCCTGATGATGGCAGTGGGGCTGCGTCAGCAGTTGCATGACATTCAACAGCAACAGATGTTACTGTGCCAGCGTCTGGCAGCAATGCCGCAGATTACCCAAGCTCTGGCGGCCCAGATGCAAGCGGAAAGTATTGATGAACAACAGGCATGGGTTCGCCTGCGCTCGGAATCAATGTGTACGAACCAGTCGGTGGCACAGGTGGCGCAGAAGTGGCTGCTACGAATGTCGTCCGGCAAGCGGGGAGCACAATGAATAGAGTCGGATATTTTCTGCGCCGGCCAGCCCTGCTGCTCTCGCTGCTGTTTATTCTCCTGGTGGTGATGAGCGCGCTGTTTGCCCCCTGGCTCACCCCCTTCGATCCCGATGAACAGTTTGTCGAGGGACTGAGCCTGGAAGGCGCACCGCTTTCTCCCAACAGCACTTACTGGCTGGGAACCGATCTGCTGGGACGCGATCTCTTCTCGCGTTTAATTTACGGAGCTCGTACTTCGTTACTCATCGGTGTTGTCGCCAACGGCACTGCAGTACTGATCGGCGTCCTGGTAGGGCTTAGCGCAGGTTATCTGCAGGGGCGTATCGGAGGGCTGCTGATGCGCTTTACCGATCTGATGATGGCGTTTCCCGCACTGCTGCTGGCGATTGCCCTGGCGGCGATTTTCCAGCCAAGTGTCTGGATCGTGTCCCTGGTGATCGCCATGGTGAACTGGGTGCAGATCGCCAGGGTTATCTACGCCGAAACTAGCGCGCTTAGCGCCCGCGACTTTATCGCCGTGGAACGCACCCTGGGGGCCGGAACGTTGCGTATTCTCGGCGTGCATTTAATTCCACATCTGGCGCCAACGGTGCTGGTCTGGGCCACACTAGGCATCTCCACCACAGTCCTGCTGGAAGCTACTCTATCGTTCCTCGGGGTGGGGGTACAGCCGCCAACGCCGAGTTGGGGCAACATCATCTTTGAAAGCCAGAGCTATTTTACTTCGGCTCCCTGGCTGGTGTTCTTTCCCGGCGCGGCGATTGTGCTGCTGTCGCTCTCTTTCAATATCGCTGGTGACGCCCTGCGCGACGCCCTCGATCCCGGCTTAAAAGGACGAAACTAATGCTATTTCTGGGAAAACGTCTGTTGCATGCCGGGCTGATCCTGCTTGGCGTTACGTTGATCTGCTATTTGCTGCTGTTTATGTTGCCCGCCGATCCAGCGCGCCAAATCGCCGGGCGCAGTGCCACGCCGGAAGTAGTCGAAAACATCCGCCATCAGTTGGGGTTGGATCTGCCGTTTTATCAGCAATATTGGCGTTATCTGCAGGGACTGCTGCACGGCGATCTGGGACGCTCGTTTATTCAGCGCAGCGAAGTGAGTGAACTGGTTTCCGCCCGTATCGGGCCGTCACTGCAGCTGATGGCGGCGGGTATTCTCTGCGAGTTGGTACTGGGGATCGCCCTCGGCACCCTGGCGGCGTTAAAACGCGGCGGGCTGGCGGACCGGCTTCTGATGGCGCTCTCCTTTATCGGTGTTTCGGCGCCGCAGTTCATCGCCGCGATGCTTTTTCTCTATCTTTTCGCCGTGGTACTCAACTGGTTCCCGATGGGAGGCTATGGCGGCTTCAGCCATCTGGCGCTACCGGCGCTAACCCTCGGCCTGCTCGGCAGCGGCTGGTATTCACGCATGTTGCGCTCGTCGATGATTGAGGTGCTGCATCAGGATTTTATCCGCACCGCGCGGGCCAAAGGGCTGGGCCGAACCCGCGTACTGCTGCGTCACGTGCTGCCGAATGCCGTGCTGCCGCTAATTCCGATGATAGGCATTGATATCGGCATTTTTATGGGCGGACTGGTGGTAGTCGAATCGGTCTTTGGCTGGCCGGGTATCGGTCAGCTGGCCTGGCAGGCGATTCAACAGGTGGATATCCCGGTGATTGTCGGGGTAACCACCGTGTCAGCGGTTGCCATTGTTGGCGGCAACCTTATTGCGGATCTGGTGCTGCCGTGGGTCGATCCGCGCATTGATGTCAAAAAGTAGCAGGGGAAGATTATGAAAAATGCGTTATTGACAATGGCGGTGGCCGCGGCCTGTTTCTCTTATGGCGCGCAGGCTGACGAGAAGACCGGCGGCGATATCGTGGTGACCTACCAGAACGACGTGGCGACCCTCGATCCGGCCATTGGCTATGACTGGCAAAACTGGTCGATGATCAAAAGCCTGTTCGACGGCCTGATGGACTATCGTCCCGGCACCACCGAGTTGGTGAACGACCTGGCGGAGAGCTACGCCATTTCCGAGGACGGCAAGGTCTACACCTTTGTGCTACGCAAAGGGGTGAAATTCCACAACGGCCGCGAGGTCACGGCGGCGGACGTGAAATATTCTCTGGAACGCACAGTCAACCCGAAAACCCAAAGTCCGGGCGCCGGGTTCTTCAGTCCCATCGCGGGCTATGACGAGGAGGCCAGCGGTAAAAGCACGACCCTGAGCGGTATCGAGGTCGTCGACGATCATACGGTAAAAATCACTCTGAAAGAGCCCAACGCCACCTTCCTGCATGTGCTGGCGCTGAACTTTGCCTCGGTGGTTCCCCGTGAGGAGGTGGAGAAATGGGGCGCCGACTTCGGCAAGCATCCGGTCGGCAGCGGCGCGTTTGAGCTCCAGGAGTGGAAGCTGGGCCAGGAGCTGATCTTCCGCAAAAACCCGAACTACTTTAAAGCCGGCGTGCCGCGGCTGGATCACATAAAGTTCGAAATGGGACAGGATCCCTCGGTCGCTCTGCTGCGGCTGGAAAAAGGCGAAGTGGATATTGCCGGCGACGGCGTACCGCCCGCACAGTTTCTGTCGTTTAAAAACAACCCGGCCTATAAGGGCCTGATGGTCACCGGCGACCAGTTGCAGACCGGCTACGTGACGATGAAAACCACGCTGCCGCCTTTCGATAATCTCAAAGTCCGCCAGGCGGTGAACATGGCGGTCAACAAAGATCGCATCGTGCGCATCATTAATGGACGCGCGGCGCCGGCCAACCAGCCACTGCCACCCGCCATGCCCGGTTATGACAAGGCATATCAGGGTTTCAGCTACGACCCGGCAAAAGCGAAGCAACTGCTCAGCGAAGCGGGTTTCCCCAACGGTTTTGCTACCGAACTGTACGTGATGAATACCGATCCGCAGCCGCGTATCGCCCAGTCTATCCAGCAGGATCTGGCCAAAGTGGGCATCCACGCCAGCATCAAATCCCTGGCGCAGGCGAATGTGATTGCGGCGGGCGGCTCCGCCAGCCAAGCGCCGATGGTCTGGTCCGGCGGCATGGCGTGGATCGCCGATTTCCCGGATCCCTCCAACTTCTATGGCCCGATCCTCGGCTGCGCCGGGGCGGTAGAGGGCGGCTGGAACTGGGCGCGCTACTGCAACAAAGCGCTGGACGCGCAGGCGGCCGCGGCGGACAGCATGGTGAAACCCGACCAGCAGGACGCGCGCATTGAAGCCTGGCGCAAAATCTTCATCACTGCAATGGATGACGCGCCCTGGGTGCCGGTATTCAACGAGAAGCGCTACACCGTACATTCCGCACGCATGGGGGGCGAGGACGCGCTGTATGTCGATCCAGTGCATGTACCAGTCAACTACGACTATATCGGACTGAAATAATTTGATGGCGCCGGGACGGCGCCGCTGCTTAAAGGAGAGTCAGGATGTGCCAAAATTGTCTGGTGAAGACCATTCATCATGCTCAACATCATTTCGGCTGGGATAACAGCCTGAGCCCGGTCCTGCACGTAGCTTCCGGCAGCCAACTGGAGTTTCACTGCCTGGATGCGGCTAACGGCTGGTTCAACGCCGGTTCTACCGCAGCGGATATCCCAACGCTGCCGTTTGATAAGCTCAACCCGGTCAGTGGCCCGGTCTATGTGGAAGGCGCTCAGCCGGGCGATGCGCTAAAGGTGACGCTGGAATCCTTTCGTCCCAGCGGCTTTGGCTGGACTGCGAATATCCCGGGCTTCGGCCTGCTGGCCGATCAGTTTTCTGATCCGGCGCTGACGCTGTGGCAATATGACCGCCAGGGCTTAACCCCCTGCGCCTTTGGCCGATATGGCCGCGTACCGCTGAAACCCTTCGCCGGTACCCTCGGCGTCGCTCCCGCCGCCGCGGGCCATCATTCGGTGGTGCCGCCGCGCCGCGTGGGCGGCAATCTGGATATTCGCGATCTGGCCGCTGGCTGCACATTATGGCTACCGGTGGAAGTAGAAGGCGCGTTGTTTTCTATTGGTGACACCCACGCCGCGCAGGGCGATGGTGAAGTCTGCGGCACGGCGATTGAAAGCGCGATGGACGTGGTGGTGAAGCTGGAAGTGGTTAAAGATATGCCGCTGAAAACGCCGCGTTTCGCCACCCCTGGCCCAGTGACCCAACATCTGGATCGGCACGGCTACAGCGCCTTCACCGGCATTGGCCCTGACCTGATGACCGCCGCCCGCGACGCGGTAAGCTATACCATCGATGCGCTGTGCCGCGAACAAGGGATGTCGGCGGAAGAGGCCTATATGCTCTGCTCCGTGTGCGGCGATCTGCGCATCAGCGAAATCGTCGATCGGCCTAACTGGGTGGTGTCGTTCTATTTTCCCAACAGCGTGTTTAATTAGGAGCGTTATGTCAGCAGTCCTATTTCCGGCGCCGCTGCTCTCGGTCGAGCGCCTGTCGATCCAGTTTGGTACACAGCGGGTGGTGGATGACGTCAGCTTTGCGCTCTGGCCGGGAAAAACTCTGTGCATTGCCGGCGAGTCGGGCAGCGGTAAATCGCTGACTTCGCTGGCGATCATGGGTTTGCTTCCGGAGGAGGCACAGATTCCAGGCGGCGCGATTATTTTTGATAACCAGGATTTGCTCAGCCTGCCGGAGCGGCAAATGCAGCTGCTGCGCGGCAAGTCGGTTGCCATGATTTTTCAGGAACCGATGACCTCGCTCAATCCGCTGATGACGGTGGGCCAGCAGCTGGAAGAGACGCTGCAACGCCACGAAGTGCTGGGCCGCCGTGAACGGCGCAGCCGGGTCAGCACGATGCTGGACGCGGTCAAAATCAGTCATGTGGAGAAGCGCCTGCAACAGTATCCGCACGAGCTTTCCGGCGGTATGCGCCAGCGGGTGATGATCGCCATGGCAATGCTGTGCCAGCCACAGGTGCTGATTGCCGATGAGCCGACCACGGCCCTCGACGTCACTATTCAGGCGCAGATCCTCGAGTTGATGCGCGAACTGCAGCAGGCGTTTTCCACCAGCCTACTGTTGATCACCCACGATATGGGAGTGGTGGCAGAAATGGCCGATGATGTGCTGGTCATGAGTCACGGCAAAATCATGGAGCAGGCTCCGGCAAAAACGCTGTTTACCTCGCCGCAGGCGGCTTATACCCGCCAGCTGTTGCAGGCGGTACCGGTGCTGGGCCAGGCGCCCGCGCTGGCGCCGGTCGAGGCGACGCGACCGTTGCTCAGCGTCCGCGACCTCAGCGTGCGCTTTCCGGTGCGCGGCGACGGCCTGCGCGTGCGTCGCGAAGTCCATGCCGTCGATGGCGTCAGCTTCGATCTTTTCCCCGGCGAGACGTTGGGCATCGTCGGTGAAAGCGGCTGCGGTAAATCGACGACGGCAAAAGCTCTGATGAATATGGTGCCATTTAGCGGCAGCGCGCAGCTTAACGGACAGGAGCTGCACGGCCTGAAGGACGAGGCGTTAAGAGCGGTACGCCGCGATTTGCAGATGGTGTTTCAGGATCCCTGGGCGGCGCTCAATCCGCGCAAAACTATTTTCGACCTGGTTGGGGAGCCGCTGCTGATTCATGAGCAGATGCCCGCAGTACAGCGCACGGAGCGGGTGGCGCAGCTATTGCAGCAGGTCGGCCTGCCAGCGGAAGCGATGCGGCGTTATCCGCACCAGTTTTCCGGCGGCCAGCGCCAGCGCATTTGCATTGCCCGCGCGCTGGCGCTGAACCCGAAAGTGATCATCGCCGATGAATCGGTTTCCGCGCTGGATGTTTCAGTACAGGCGCAGGTGCTGACGCTGCTGGAAGATTTGCGTCAGCGCTATCGGCTCAGCTATCTGTTTATTTCCCATGATATGGCGGTGGTGGAGCGCATCTGCCACCGGGTAGCGGTGATGTTTGGCGGCCAGCTCGTGGAGATCGGCCCACGAGATCGAGTGTTGCACCATCCGCAGCATCCTTATACTCAGCACTTGCTCAGCGCCGTTCCTATACCTGACGTTCAGCAAAGACGGCAACCCCGAGCCACCAGCGCAATGCCGATAAGACCAGAACCGATCAAACCCATCGGCTATCAGAGAGTACCGCAGCGCTTTACCGATTTTGGCGACGGGCACCTCGTCGCCTGCTGAACAAAAAAGCATTCAAACCGGCGGATTTCCGCCGGTGGCGACACTGTTGCTACACAACCCGACGAGAGGCCATTAAACTGGAAAAGTTAGCACATAGCAGGACATAGAGCCGGTCTAAAATGCCCTAAATGCAACGTACCGTATCTTTTATTGTTAGACAAAACCGGAGGTAAACATGCTTAAACCGTCTTCTCCCTAGTGGTGTGATCTCACCACGCGGGAATTCAGTAAACTGGATATGGCGAATATCGTCGCAGTACTACCTATTTGCGCCGTAGAACAACACGGACCTCATCTGCTGGTTCAGGTGTTTGCTGTCATTAATGCCAGCATTATTGAGCGAGCTGTAGAATTACTGCCTGCCAATTTACCATGCTGGTGTTGGCCACTTTGCCTGTAGGTAAATCTGACGAACACCTAGCTTACCCTGACACACTTTCGTTGCCATATGATGTTCTGGGGAAAGTGTGTTTTGAAATGGCTAAAAGCGCCTGGCGCACAGGTATTCGCAAGATCGTTTTCTGGAATTCACAAGGCGGCCAGCCCTAATTGATGGAAATGGTTTGTCGCCAGCTGCGCATTGAATTGGAGATGTTTGCCGTCGGTGCCAGCGGCTTCCGCCCCAAGACCTCCGAGGTGTAAGGCGCGTTGAATATCGGGAAGAACCGGCCCGAGGCTCGTAATGGGGGCGCGCAGATTCGCGCCAATCAGCACAATGCTGACGTACAAGCCCCAGCGGGAAGTTGTCCTAGTGGGGTTGGAGGGGGAAAGCGCAGAAGACACGGCAACCTCATAACATCAACGAGCCACAAGTGACGTAGCCCTAGTGATGCGTTGGTTGACGTTAACGCTTACGCGAGATTCGGAAGATAGGAGACGGATCCGTATATCACCACATCCCTTAAAACCCGGCGATCAAACCAGCGCCGGACCGGAGTGTCCTTGACTACACCTCGCCCGAAAGGGCGAGATAGCGGGGTAGAGCTAACCAGGACAGGGGGCAAACGGGCAGAATTTATAGTCCGGTAACCGGCTACGTCGGGCTTTCGGCGCCATTTGACTCCACAGACGCATGTAACCTCATCTGGCGCCTCCATGCCGCAAAGCGGCATTCAGAAGACTGGCTGCGCACTGCTCGCCAGTCCGGACCTGATGTTCAGTCCAGGGGCTACGGTTCCGGATGAAACCCGCTTCCGGTTAAGATATATTCAGCTCCCAAAACAAAGGAAAAAACTCCCCAGTGAATCTGACAGAAAAATCAGCACATTTGGCGTGGTGCGCCTTGGTGGCGCTGGCGTTAGCCAGGCAAAACGGTGACGTTGTGTCACCGGTACAGGAAAATCTCTTTCTCACCCGCTGGCTGGCGACAGCACTGAAGCAACGTCGTTTTTCGCGTGACGTGGCCCCTGACATCGAGTGGCTTCTGAAACAGGGCCGACAGCTGGGCGTCAATGCTAAACTGGCCCGTAAGCTGAACTACCTCTGGCGTTCCAGCTCCGGGGAGTTGTCTGCGCAGAATGACCTGTTCCGGTTGACCCATGCTCTGGAAACGGCGAAAGATATGTGCTGGAACTACCGACTGTTGAGCGATCGGGAATGGTCCGGCCGGAATGCAGTTACCCTGAATGACAGCATAAACGGCATTTATCTTTCACGCTCCAGTCTCGATGCTGCTTTTGATGACGATGGTCGACAGATAAATCCTTTGATAGGGGTCCGCTTGGAAAACGGAAAATATCCTACGTTAAGCCTGTTTTTTGAGCTGGCATGACGGGCAGTTGTGAGCGATAAGCAGACCTTCATTAAGCAAACGGAGGTTGATATTTTCCTGTTGAGGAAAAGTGCTTATAACTACTCATACTAAATTTTAGCCTTAGCGCATTTGGCTAAGAATGATACGGTCAAACGGCTTTGTTGAATAAATCGAACTTTTGCTGAGTTGAAGGATCAGATCACGCATCCTCCCGACAACACAGACCGTTCCGTGGCAAAGCAAAAGTTCAAAATCACCAACTGGCCCACCTACAACAAAGCCCTCATCAACCGTGGCTCCCTCACTTTCTGGCTGGACGATGAAGCGATTCATGCCTGGTATGAGTCGGCAACGCCTTCATCACGGGGAAGACCGCAGCGCTATTCTGACCTTGCCATCACCACCGTCCTGATGATTAAACGCCTGTTCCGGCTGACCCTGCGGGCTGCGCAGGGTTTTATTGATTCCATTTTTGCCCTGATGAACGTTCCGTTGCGCTGCCCGGATTACAGCAGTGTCAGCAAGCGGGCAAAGTCGGTTAATGTCTGTTTCAAAACACCCACCCGGGGTGAAATCGCACACCTGGTGATTGATTCCACCGGGCTGAAGGTTTTTGGTGAAGGCAAATGGAAAGTCAAAAATCACGGCAAAGAGCGCCGTCGTACCTGGCGGAAGCTGCATCTGGCCGTTGACAGCAGAACACATGAAGTCATCTGCGCGGACCTGTCTCTGAACAACGTCACGGACTCAGAAGCTTTCCCGGGTCTTATCCGGCAGACACACAGAAAAATCAGGGCAGCCGCAGCAGACGGCGCTTACGACACCCGACTCTGTCACGATGAACTGCGGCGCAAGAAAATCAGTGCCCTCATCCCGCCCCGAAAAGGAGCGGGTTACTGGCCCGTAGAGTACGCAGACCGTAACCGTGCAGTAGCGAATCAGCGGCTGACCGGGAGTAATGCCCGGTGGAAATGGACAACAGATTACAACCGTCGCTCGATAGCGGAGACGGCCATGTACAGGGTAAAGCAACTGTTCGGAGGTTCACTGACGCTGTGTGATTACGATGGTCAGGTAGCAGAGGCTTTGGGCATGGTGCGTGCGCTGAATAAAATAACGAAGGCTGGTATGCCAGAAAGCGTGCGTATTGCCTGAAAACCCGGTCAGCTACAGAGTCACTCGTCCTGAAGCTGATTTATTCAACAAAGCCTCAGATCACGCGTATTCTGGACAGCATTGCACTGTTCCGAGGCTATCCGGCGACGATAAGAACTGACCAGGGGCCGGAGTTCACTTGCCGCGCACTGGATCAATGGGCTTTTGAGCATGGTGTTGAGTTGCGCTTAATTCAGCCGGGTAAGCCAACGCAGAACGGATTTATTGAGAGCTTTAACGGACGATTTCGCGATGAATGCCTGAATGAGCACTGGTTCAGCGATATCGTTCACGCAAGGAAAATCATTAATGACTGGCGGCAGGATTATAACGAGTGTCGTCCACATTCAGCACTGAATTATCAGACGCCATCAGAGTTTGCAGCACGGTGGCGAAATGGAAAATGTGAAGGTAAACAAACCGACCTTACTAACTGACGGTTGTATCTAATCCTGGGGGCAGGTCACTCGCTGTACGCTTACGGAAGAACTTCTCCGGGATGTGCTGTTTCAGGCGCACCACGATGTCCCTCTGCGTCAGCGTCTCTGTGGCCAGCTCGCCCGTGTTGTGGTCGTGGTAGCGAAAGCTCAGCGTGGCACTTCCGGCGTAGTGCGCCAGCCGGGAGCCCGCTATCGGCGGCTTTTTCAGGTAACGCCCCAGGTATTTCACGGTGTTTTTGCCACCGTCCGTCTTTTTTGACATGTAGACGTGCCAGTAGTCGCCTCCGGCCGTCAGTATCAGACTGCGCCATTGTGATTCGGTGGTGATATGTGACAGGGACGGCGGCAGGGCCACGCCTTCGAACCAGACGCTCAGCAGAAGCTGGCGGATATTCCACATCCAGCGGGCGCGCATGGCATCCTTACGGAAGATGATTTTCTTCCACTTCCCGTGCTCATCGATACCGCCACAGGTGACGGAGACGTGGACATGAGGGTGCCAGTTCTGCCTGATAAAAATGTCAGGGCAGGTCTGCGCGAATACGCCTCATTGTCGCTACATTTTCTCCCTGGCATATAGCGAATTTATTGCCAACGCTGCCGCTGCGGTGCGATTGTCCACACTCAGCTTTGGAAATACAATTTCAAGGTGTTTATTCACGGTTCTGGGGCTAAGGTTTAAAATATCGCCAATTTCGCGGTTTGTTTTTCCCCTGGCAATCCACAGGAGGACTTCGGCTTCTCGTTGCGTCAGCCCTAGGTTGTTTTTCAGGCGTTTCACCGCTTCGACTTCTTCATGTCCTTTGATCTCTTCAATACGTAGCAAACTTTCTCCTTCAGCGGTCCGGCGTGAAAGATAGAATTTCAGAGCGATGCCTTGCGATGAAAGATCTAATGGTATTTTTAAACCTTCCGTATTGTTCAGCCAACCGATGATCCGGTTTACTATTTTTTTATTGGGTTCATACCCGGTATCGCTGAAGTTTTTCATCAGTTGCCATGCATTGGGCGTGGCCCAGCGTAGTTGCCCCTCTTTGCTAAAAACACATAAGGTCTGGCCAACGGAATCCATCGCGCTATAGGCACTGACCGTTAATTTTGAGTTCCGCAAGTGGGTACGCATTCTGACAACCAGCTCTTCCGTGCGTATCGGCTTAATTACGTAATCGACCACCCCGGCATCAAATGCATCAACGATATTCTGCGTATCACTCAGGCCTGTCATGAAAATAATCGGGGTATGCCGCAGCCCCGGATTTTGCCGCAGGCGCTTACTGGTTGAAAACCCATCCAGATGCGGCATTACGGCATCAAGCAGAATGATATCCGGGGTTATCTGGCTGGTTATCGAAAGGGCTTGATTACCCTCCAGAGCGACCAGAACGGTAAAACCGGCTTCATCAAGCGTGTCATTCAACATACTTACCGTGTTGATATCATCATCGACGATAAGTACCGTCGGCTTTGCTATTGCCATTTTTCTCTCCCTCCGGGCGTTCAAGACTCTCGACTATCTCTTTGAATCGAAAGCGCCTCAGCAACTCGGCAAATTTTTCGCCCTCGGCTTTGCTGATCTGGTTAGCGGAAATATGTTTGTCCAGCAGTTCACGAAACCCTCTCACATAACCCAATCTGGCCATCTCTTTTAACGACTCAATCTGGACACGGGTAAGCTGCGAGCGTGGTTCATGTATTTCCGGCTGCTTTGGCGGCTGACATTCCGTGCGCCACTGGAGATGCAATATTTCACCGATGTTCTCCAGTAGTAAAGGGAAACGCAGCGGTTTAACCAGGTAGCGAACTTCCCCTTCGCCAGTGAAATGGCGGCATTTACCCTCATCCGCTTCCGCAGAAATCATAATTACCGGCGCTAATTGTCCCTTATTACGTAACTGACGTAGCAGTTCCCACCCCGACATTTCAGGCATTGCAACATCCAGAAGAAGAAGGTCGATATGATTTTGCCGGGCTAAATGTAGCGCGACATGACCATTTTCGGCTGTTAGCAGCGTGAAGCCTATGGGCGTGAGTAAATCCATCATCAGCTGCCGATGGGATTCATCATCGTCAACTACCAGCAGGGTGTGTCGCTTGCCTGGATATCCGGTGATTACCGCAGGCTCGGCGGGTTGGTAGGCATCCCCGCTATAGCTTGGCAGCATCAGGGTGAGTTTAAACGTTGTGCCTTCGCCACGGATGCTTTCCACCTGGAGATCGCCACCCATGATATAAGTCAGAAGCCGGGTAATCGTCAGCCCAAGGCCCGTCCCGATCCGACGACTATCGCCGGATACGCGTTCGAAAGGCTTAAAGATGCGTTCCAGGTTCTCAGGGGCGATGCCGATGCCGGTATCGTGAACCGAGAAAAACGCCACCTCGCTACGATACTGGAAATCGAGGGTTACACTGCCTCTGTCCGTGAATTTAACCGCATTAGAAAGCAGATTGATAAGAATTTGCCGGAGGCGTTTCTCATCCGTCATCACCGCCTCGGGCAGCCAGTGTGGGGCGTTGTAGTGAAATGTCAGTCCTTTATCGCTGGCCTGTTGTTCAAACATGGCGACCAGTTGCTGCACCAAATCGCCAATGCGCACTTCTTCACGATATATTTCTAATTTTCCCGCTTCAATTTTCGAAATATCCAGTAATCCCTCAATTAGATTAGCCAGATGCTCGCCGCTTCTGCGCATAATACCGATACCGCGCTGCCGGGCTGGGGGGATATCATCAGCACGTTCGAGTAATTGCGCATAACCCAGCATCGCATTGAGCGGCGTTCTGAGTTCATGAGTAATGCCGGTGAGATAGCGGCTTTTGGCCTGATTAGCATCGTCGGCATCTTCCTTTGCCTGCTGCAATTGCCGGTCCGTCGCTTCATGGGCAATAATTTCTTTCATCAGACGGTCGCTTTGCAGGCGCAATTCCTCTTGCGCAATCTGGCGACTTTTATTTGTCAGGACAAATAGCCAGGTGGTGACGCCGGTTACGATAAGCAGGATAAAAAAAACTTTCCATAACGCCGCGGCGAGAAGGTCCTGCTCGCTGCCGAATTCATCGCGCATCTGAGCGAAAACCAGCATCAAAAGCAGACCGATGACGGAACTGAATAACAGCAAAATGCTGATAAAACTCCACACTCTGGGATCAATTTTGCGTAATGATTTTTCTTTAATAAATATCCCGATAAGCTTTGAAGCCTGTTCCGTATAGCGCGCATGAGGTTTGCAAGTATCGTTGCACTGGACATCGAGAGAACAACATAGTGAGCAAATACTGCCCTGATAAAAAGGACAATAGCTCATCTCTGGTTTTTCAAAATAATTACCGCAGACACAGCATTCCGTTGCCGTGACCTGCACCGGCGTCCGGGAAAAATAGTAACGTCCGCGAGTCAGCCAGGCGATGAAGGGGGCGGTGATAAACGTCAGACACAACGATAACATTGAGGCAAAAACCTGTAGAGGATGACCAAGCCATCCCATCCAGGCTGAGAGACCGCAGAGCATGGCGAGCGTCATCGAACCGATGCCGACAGGATTGATATCGTAGAGATAGGCCCGGCGAAACTCTATTTCCGCTGGTCGTAATTTAAGCCACTTATTTAACGTGAGATCGGCAACCACGCTGCCAAGCCAGGATGTGGCCGCCACCGCATAAATGCCCAGGATATCCTCAAATACGCGATAAACGCCAAGTTCCATCAATAACAGAGCAATACCGACATTAAAAAACAGCCACACGACGCGCCCTGGATGACGATGGGTCAGGCGCAGGAAAAAATTAGACCATGCGATCGAGCCGGCATATGCATTGGTGACGTTAATTTTGAGCTGGGAGAGCACCACAAAAATACCGGTTAATGCCAGTAGCGTTGATGATGAATGGGTGACATAGCTAAATGCCACCAGATACATATGGGTGGGTTCGCTGGCCAGTTCCGCGCCGAGTCCGTAATTAAACGCCAGCACGGCGAGGAAGGAGCCGAGCAGGATCTTGATGGCGCCGATGACAACCCACCCCGGACCTGCGGCAATTACTGCGCCATACCATCTCCAGCGGGCCGGATGTTGTGGCTTTGGTAAAAAACGAACCTGATCGACCTGCTCTCCCACTTGACTTACCAGTGAGAGCAGTACGGAACAGACGGCGCCGAGCTGAAGGAAATCGAAAGAACCATCGCGGGCTGTAATAAAACCAGGGAAGTCGATCCAGTTTTGCAGCACATGATGTTCACGTATTAAAATGAAAATAAAGGGTAATAGCTGTAGCGCCAGCCAGCAAAACTGGGTGAACTGCTGAAAACGGGAAATAAAAGTGAACCCCCAGGTGACGAGGGGAATAACAACAACGGAACCAATCAGATAACCAAAGTGCAATGGCAGGCCAAACAGCATATTAAGCGCCATCGCCATAATAGCGGCTTCCAGGGCGAAAAATATAAAGGTGAAAGAAGCATAGATTAACGAGGTCACCGTGGAACCAAGGTAGCCAAATCCGGCGCCGCGGGTCAGCAAATCAATATCCAGGCCGTTTTTTGCGGCATTAATGGCAATCGGCATTGATAGCGCAAAGATAATAATGCTAACTAAGATAACCGCCACCACCACATAATTAAATCCATAGGTTAACGTCAGCGCGCCGCCAATGGCTTCAAGCGCCAAAAAGGTAATTGCGCTGAGCGCTGTCATAACAACTCGCTTTGCGCTCCAGCGTCGTGCCGAGACCGGCGTATAGCGGAGCGCAAAATCCTCGAGAGTCTGATTGGTCACCCACTGGTTGTAGCGTCTGCGCGATTTAAACGCCTTTTGCTGAACGGTCATTCACTGCTCCTGAAATGATAAAAATGCTGAACTTAACCACAGGCGCGTCTTAGTATTTTCTTGTTATCGCGCACGTGAGCATGTCTTGATTATGAGAATTAACCAATACGTTAAATGACGTAGCCGCTGCGTTACCTCGCGCATTGTTGGATTGATGGACTCTCTCGCATGATAGCCCCAGTTGAGATGAACCATAACGATTATGAGGGCTACCATGAACATTCGTGATTTACCCCAGCCATATAGCAATATGAAAATCCCGAGCCCAGGCCGGTTTCACCAGGCGTGCCTCAAAGCGAAACTTTTGGCGATTGCCGGCCTGATGATGGCAGCTAATACGGCCATCGCCGCCCCGGCGACGTCAGTGGTTAATACCACGGGCCTGGCGGTCACCGACAATAGCGTCAAGGTCGGGATACTGCATTCATCCACAGGCACGATGGCCATCAGTGAAACCGGCTCGATTCAGGCTGAAAAGCTGGCTATTGAGCAGATTAACGCTGCCGGAGGGGTACTGGGGAGAAAAATTGAATATGTACAGGAAGACGGGGCCAGCGACTGGCCGACCTTTGCAGAAAAAGCGCGTAAGTTACTGGTCAGTGATAAGGTCGCCGCTATCTTCGGCGGCTGGACTTCGGCTTCCCGCAAAGCCATGCTGCCGGTACTTGAGCAATATAACGGCATGCTCTATTACCCAACCTTTTACGAAGGGCTTGAGCAATCGCCAAACGTTATTTATACCGGACAGGAAGCTACTCAACAGATAATCTCCGGCATTGATTGGGTAGTTAAAAATAAACATGCAAAAACCTTCTACCTGCTTGGCTCTGATTATATTTGGCCGCGTACTGCAAACAAAATCGCCCGTCACCATATTGAAAAGCTGGGGCTGAAAGTCGTTGGCGAAGATTATTACCCACTCGGTAATACGCAGTTCAATTCGGTTATTAACAAAATAAAACTCAAGAAGCCTGATGTTATCTATGCCATTGTTGTCGGCGGTTCGAATGTGGCCTTCTATAAGCAATTGAAGGCGGCGGGGATCGATATGACGCAGGAGAAACCGCTGCTGCTGACCATCTCCGTCACGGAAGATGAGATCCGCGGTATTGGCGGCGAAAATATCGTCGGCGCCTATGCCTCGATGAAGTATTTCCAGAGTATGGATAATCCGGAAAATAAAAGCTTTGTAGCCGCATTTAAAAAGCGCTGGGGTAATGACATGGTTATCGGCGATGTCACTCAGGCGGCCTATCTTGGCCCATGGTTATGGAAAGCGGCGGTTGAGAAAGCTGGCTCGTTCGACGTGGACAAAATTCGTAAGGCCTCGCCCGGTATTGAGTTCAAAGATGCGCCGGAAGGGTATGTACGCATCCATGATAACCATCATCTGTGGTCCAAAACGGTTATCGGTCGCGCTCGTGCGGATGGGCAGTACGACGTGATTTATCAGACGCCAGAACTTATCGAACCGAACCCATTCCCGAAAGACTAACCGACGCTTCCCCCCATATAGCGTGGGGGGTCTTTGACTTCACCGAGGATACTTCCATGTTCAGCGATTATAACTTCGCCGATTTGGCTTCCATTTTTGTCATGCAGGGGTTTTCGGGGCTCAGCCTGTTCGCCGTGTTTGTTCTGATGTCGCTTGGACTCGCTATTATTTTTGGCCAGATGGGCGTGATTAATATGGCTCATGGCGAGTTCATGATCCTGGGTGCTTATGTCACATGGTTGACCGGTAAGTTTTTCAGCGCTTATCTGCCTTCAATCTTCGGCATCTACTTCTTTGTTGCCATTGCCCTTGCTTTCCTGTGTACCGCCTTGCTGGGTACGCTCGTTGAGAAAATCCTGATACGGCATCTGTATAAACGCCCCCTCGACACGCTGCTGGCGACATGGGGTCTGAGCCTGATTCTACAGCAGTGCTATCGTTCGCTATTTG
Organism: Klebsiella sp. DY2415; assembly: GCF_026314315.1. Classification (NCBI taxonomy): domain Bacteria; kingdom Pseudomonadati; phylum Pseudomonadota; class Gammaproteobacteria; order Enterobacterales; family Enterobacteriaceae; genus Klebsiella; species Klebsiella sp. DY2415. The sequence continues at coordinate 142,002 of NZ_CP111116.1, forward strand.
GTCCCCGCGAAGTCGGCGTTGACTTACCTTCATGGCTAATGGGGTCGTATCAGTTTGCCGACAATATTGATATTCCTGTTAATGGGGTATTTGTTCTGCTGCTGACCGTAGTTATTACCGCTTTTACGGCCTGGCTGATTTATTTCTCCGCCTGGGGAATAAAAGTCCGCGCGGTGGTACTTAACCGCCAGATGGCCAGCGCGGTGGGTATTAATACGGCTCAGGTCGATAGTCGAACCTTCGCACTTGGGTGCGGCATCGCCGGGATCGCCGGAAGCGCCTTTACCATGATCGGCTCAACAGGTCCAACGGCTGGCCAGCAGTATATCGTTGACACCTTCCTGGTGGTGGTGTTTGGCGGCGCGCAAAGTTTGCTCGGCACGCTCGCCTCCGCATTTGCCATTTCACAATCGCAATCCACGCTGGAGTTTTTCCTGAGCGGTTCAATGGCGAAGGTGATTACGCTACTGATCGTGGTCGGCATTCTGCTATTGCGTCCGCAAGGTCTTTTCGCCAACCGGGTCCGCCGCTAGGAGTTTATGATGAAACGCATGCAAAATTATCCGCTACTGGGTATTGCCCTGGTGATAGGCCTTATTTTTATCGTCATGCCGCTAACCCTGGATCTTTTCCGTTTAAACCTGATCGGTAAATACCTGACTTATGCATTTGTTGCCGTCGGGCTGGTACTTTGTTGGGGCTACAGCGGTATTCTGAGCCTGGGGCAGGGCATCTTTTTTGGCCTCGGCGGTTATTGTATGGCCATGTTTCTCAAGCTGGAAGCTTCCTCGCCAGCGGAAACAAAAATGCAAACCACCCCGGGCATCCCGGATTTTATGGACTGGAATCAGCTAACCGCTTTGCCCTCGTTCTGGCAGCCATTCCATTCTTTTAGTCTGACAATTCTGGCTATTTTAATCGTGCCCACTATTTGCGCATGGATTCTCGGCAGCGCAATGTTTAAACGCCGCGTTGGCGGGGTGTACTTCGCTATTATCACCCAGGCTATCTCCGCGATCCTGACGATTCTTATTATCGGACAACAGGGTTACACCGGGGGAATTAACGGCATCACGGATTTACGCACGCTTTTAGGTTGGGATATCCGTACTGATTCTGCACGCTATATCCTCTACTTTATTAATGCTGTTTTACTGATGCTGGTTGTGAGCGCGGGCTATTTTATTGTGAATAGCAAGCTCGGCCGACTGATGGTTGCCATTCGCGATAAGGAAGACCGCGTTCGTTTCTCTGGTTATGATGTCGCGAATATCAAAACGGTGGTTTTCTGCATTAGCGCTCTGTTTTCGGCGATCGGTGGCGCGATGTTCACTCTGCAAGTAGGGTTCATGTCGCCAGGGTTTATTGGCACTGTTGCTTCAATTGAAATGGTCGTTTTCTGTGCCGTGGGCGGGCGAGGTTCTTTGCTGGGGGCAGTATATGGCGCCCTTATCGTCAATGCCGCCAAGAGCAGTATTTCCGAGTCTTTTCCTGAACTCTGGACGATTGCCATGGGCCTGCTCTTTATTGCCGTCGTGCTGATTTTCCCGAAAGGACTGGCAGGGCTTTATCAGCAATATATTCACCCGATCGTGATGTCGCTGCTGCGCAAAAAGAGTATGACCAAACCCAGAGTAAACACCGGAGTGCTGAAATGAAAAATCCGATAAAAGAAATAATTTTAGCGGTAGAGGGATTAACCGTTTCATTTAATGGCTTCAAAGCCGTCGATGATTTTTCAATGTACATCGATGAGGGGCAGATTTACGTTATTATTGGCCCAAATGGCGCGGGTAAGACAACAGTGCTTGATCTCATTTGCGGGAAAACAAAGCTAACCAGCGGCAGCATCAAATTTCGCAATAAGGAACTGAGTAAACTTCGGGAAAATAAAATTGTTCATGAAGGGGTTGGGCGTAAATTCCAGAATCCATCAATCTATGAGAACTTAACGGTATTTGAAAATCTCGAGTTATCTTATCCCAAAGCCAGAACCGCGTTGGGCGCCATGTTCTTTCGTCGCACGCCAGAAATAATCGCTGCGGTCGAACAGGTTGCTGGCGAAATTTTCCTTGCCGATTACCTACATACGCAGGCTGACCTTCTCAGCCATGGGCAAAAGCAGTGGTTAGAAATAGGGATGCTACTAATACAAGATCCTAAGCTCATGATGCTGGACGAACCCGTGGCAGGCATGTCTGTCGCCGAACGCCAAAAAACCGCGCAGCTCCTGCGCAAAATTGCCGGGGGACGTTCTGTACTGGTGATTGAACACGACATGCAGTTCGTCGAAGACATTGCCGATCATGTCACCGTCATGCACCAGGGAAAAGTATTGTCGGAAGGTAGCATCAATAAAGTCAAAAACGACCCTCGGGTTATTGACGTTTATCTTGGTCATTAAGGAGACACGGATGCTGAAAATTTCTGATTATGCTGTCGCATATGGTCAGAGCCAGGTCATCAGTGGACTGAATCTGACGTTAGCAGAGGGTGAAATCGTCGCTCTGGTAGGGCGCAATGGTATGGGTAAAACCACGCTGATGAAATCACTGATTGGTATGATACCGTCCTGTGCCGGTGAGTTAGAGTTTGCCGGTACAAATATTACCGGCTTGCTTAGTTACCAGCGCGTTCAGCATGGCATTGGCTTTGTCCCGCAGGGGCGAATGGTATTTTCAACCATGACGGTTGAAGAAAATATAAAAACGGGGATTCGCCAATCCCGTTCGTTACAGGTTCCTGAATACCTGTATGACTATTTCCCTGTGCTGAAAGAAATGCGCAAACGGATGGCGGGAAATCTTTCCGGTGGTCAGCAGCAGCAGCTCGTTATGGCCAGAGCTCTCGCCGGTAAACCCAAATTACTTTTGCTGGATGAACCAACGGAGGGAATTCAACCGTCAATTATTAAAGAAATGGCAAAAATATTACGTAAGATTCGTGATGCAGAAGGGTTGACCATATTAGTTTCCGAGCAGGTTTTAAGCTTTGTACTCGATGTGTCAGATAAAATTGTTGTTATTGAGAAAGGCAATATTGTTCATCAACAGGCGCGTTCTGGTGCTGATGAAGAACAAATTGCGTCATATCTGTCGGTTTAAATTTATATCACCAACTTAACTACGAGAGGTCTGCTATGGGTAGCACCGGAAGTGTAAGCTCCTGGGATGAAGCGTTATTAATTGCCGCCATCCAATACCCCGTTCCCGTTATTAAAGGACCGGAGGATATCCAGATACAGGTCGATAAGATTTGTAAGGCCGTTGACTCCACCAAAGCCGGATATCCGGGACTTGATGTTATCGTCTTCCCGGAATATTCAACCCAGGGACTGAATACTAAAATCTGGACCTATGACGAGATGTTACTCACTCTCGATAGCCCGGAGATTGGTCAGTTCAAAGAGGCCTGTATCCGCAACGGCATCTGGGGGGTATTTTCCTTAATGGAGCGCAATGAAGACCCGTCTCTTCCACCGTACAACACCGCTATTATCATTAACGATCGGGGCGATATCGCTCTGCATTACCGCAAGCTGCAACCATGGGTTCCGATTGAGCCCTGGATGCCGGGAAATATGGGAATGCCGGTATGCGATGGGCCTAAAGGTTCTAAACTCGCCGTCTGCATATGCCATGACGGCATGTTCCCGGAACTGGCGCGTGAGGCTGCTTATAAAGGCTGCAATGTCTATATCCGTATTTCGGGCTATTCCACGCAGGTGAACGATCAGTGGATCTGGACCAACCGGACGAATGCCTGGCAAAACCTGATGTATACCGTTTCGGTGAATCTGGCCGGTTATGACGATGTCTTTTATTACTTCGGCGAGGGTACGGTCTGCAATTATGACGGTAACGTCATTCAGCAGGGGCACCGCAACCCATGGGAAATTGTTACCGCAGAGCTGTTCCCGCGCCTGGTGGATAAAGCGCGTGAAAACTGGGCGTTGGAAAACAATATTTTCAACCTTGGCTGCCGGGGCTATGTCGGCAAACCGGGAGGCGAACGCGAGAATTACCTGACCTGGGTGCGCGATCTTGCCAATGGCGAATACAAACTTCCGTGGGATGAAAATGTCAAAATTCGCGATGGCTGGAAGTATTATCCTGATGGGGTGCAATTAGGCCCGCTACCTAAATAAATTGAGTGTGCCAGGCGCTAAGTCAATCACTTTAAAGACTGAAGTCTGGCGCAGTAGCCCCTGAAAGTTGAATATCCAATTCCAATGAGTAGGGGGCTGAGCCATCCGGTAAGGGCTGAATTTGCCTGCGGGATTGGCTCAGCCCGCCAGACCGGTTTGGTGTTGCGCCGGACAATGTCCGGCGGCAAAGAAGGTAATGACTCCAACTTACTGATAGTGTTTTATGTTCAGATAATGCCCGATGACTTTGTCATGCAGCTCCACCGATTTTGAGAACGACAGTGACTTCCTGCCCAGCCTTGACAGATGCTGCCTCAGATTCAGGTTATGCCGCTCAATGCGCTGCGTATATCGCTTGCTGATAACGTGCAGTTCTCCCTTCAGGCGTGATTCATAAAGCGGCCAGCCATCCGTCATCCATACCACGACCTCAAAGGCCGACAGCAGGCCCAGAAGATGCTCCAGCGTGGACAACGTGCGTTCACCGAATACGTGCGCCACAACCGTCCTCCGTATCCTGTCATACGCGTAAAACAACCAGCGCTGGCGTGATTTAGCGCCGACATAACCCCACTGTTCGTCCATTTCCGCGCAAACAATGACGTCACTGCCCGGTTGTATGCGTGAGGTTACCGACTGCGGTCTGAGTTTTTTAAGTGACGTAAAATCGTGTTGAGGCCAACGCCCATAATGCGGGCGGTTGCCCGGCATCCAACGCCATTCATGGCCATATCAATGATTTTCTGGTGCGTACCGGGCTGAGAGGCGGTGTAAGTGAACTGTAGTTGCCATGTTTTACGGCAGTGAGAGCAGAGATAGCGCTGATGTCCGGCAGTGCTTTTGCCGTTACGCACCACGCCTTCAGTAGCGGAGCAGGAAGGACATCTGATGGAAATGGAAGCCACCCGCACAGCGCGCTGGGATATCACTCCCCGAGGGAATACCGGCAGCGGACATCGTTAACTTAAGATACAAAAGCTGTTCGGAGATGGAGGGTCAAGATCAGGGTGACCTGCGCCATGATGTTATCCGAGCCCTGTTTCCTAATCACTACACCGGTATTTGATTACCCAGGTCAACTTCAGGCTGTTACAGGGACGGCAACCGTGTCAGCACATCCTTGAGATAGGCATACGGATCGTGCCCATTATTACGGGCCGACTGGATCAAACTCATGATCGCAGCAGCGCGCTTGAGTATGCGAACCCACGCCGAGCATTTGAGAAGGCAACGGGATGAACGCTGGCTGGATAGCCGTGGTTTTCTGGGTAGGCAGCCGAATCCATTTGTGGTCGAGGTTGGCATTGAGGCTGTAGCCCAAGGCGATGTTTGCGATGGAGGCACAGGGTTCAGAACACTCCTGAATGACCTGAGCCTTGAAAGATTTGCTGTAGGTACGGCGCTGAGGGCGCATGGAAAATCCGCTTGATGGGCCATGGCCTTCGGCGGCGGTGTCGGGAAGGTGTGTTGGCCGGACGGATACTGTTGAACTACGTTGTCTGGGGCAACGGAAGTGTTTCGGCCCGACTCTGGAACGCGATCCGCAGCGACGACTGGGCAATTCCGCACGTTAGCCTGAGCAGCCTCGGGGAAATCGTCGTCTGGGCGCGCCCAGACGAGTTTCCGCCAAGGAACATGCAGACGAGCAAGGGGCTGCGGGCACTCGGCTACAACGTGAGGATCGGTGTTTGATCGAGGCGCCTGTGGTACACGCAGGCTGACGAGCCAGGCGCTGTCCATTGCCTGATCAGACCGCCCCGCTGCGCCTTGCCTGAGCAGTTGACCTGCATCAATGGGGCGGGAGAACGCTGTACATTGACTCTTGAAGGCTGTCATGGTAAGCGTAATATCTTACAAAGTATTACAAGGATTTCCTTGGCCGGAACCGCAAAGCGACGCGATTGGAGAGGGTGAGATGAAAGCGCACCTACAGGGATGAAAGCGCACCTACAGGTGATTTTCACGCTCGATGAATTGGCTGCGTACTTGAAAGTCGGCAAGCGGACGCTTTATCGGCTCGCCGCGCACGGGGAAATTCCGGCTTTCAAGGTGGGCGGGACGTGGCGGTTTCCTCAAAGTGAAATCGATCAGTGGATCAATGATCAGACCCGAGCCGCAGCAAAGAAGGAGGTGATGCGCAAGCGTGAACAGCAGAAGTCATCCGAGCAGCCCGTGTCGCCTGGGCGCACTGCCCGTCACAGCAGGCAAAGGGCTTGAGTAACTCGTTTTCCAATTTTTCTGGAGGTATGACATGGACATCGATTTCAAGAAGTTGGCTCCCTGGAACTGGTTCAAGAACGAGCAGCAAGAGCAGCAGACCGTCTCTTCCCTGCCGGTGCAGCGCAATGACCTGCCAGCGGCGAGCGGGCCAGTCAGCCCGATCCTGCAACTGCATCGGGAAATCGACCGGCTGTTCGATGACGCATTCCGGGGCTTCGGTTTTCCGGCGTTGAACATGCCGCAGTGGCCATCCGATTGGTCGGGCATGCTGAAGCCGGCCCTGGACATCCAGGAAACCGACAAGCAGTACAAGATTGCCCTGGAAGTGCCCGGTGTCGAGGAGAAGGACATCCAGATCACTCTCGACAACGACGTGCTGATGGTGCGTGGCGAGAAGCGCCAGGAACAGGAGAAGAAGGAAGGTGGCTTCCACCGTGTGGAGCGCTCCTACGGCAGCTTTCAGCGTGCCTTGAACCTGCCTGACGACGCCAACCAGGATTCGATCAAAGCATCGTTCAAGAACGGGGTGCTCACGGTCACGATCGACAAGCGCGAGGTCAGCGCGCCGAAGCAGGGACGCTCGATCCCGATCAACGGCTGACGTCGCCGGCTCGTTCGTCACAAGAAAAACCCGGCACGAGACGAGGAGTCGCGGTTCGCGATGCCTCGTCGCCTCAACCTTGTCAACCTTCTCAGGAGCATCAGCATGGCCAGAAAACAATGCCAGGTCTGCGGCCAACCCGCCACCGTGCGGGTGGAAGCCAATCTCAACGGTCGTCACAGCACCATGCTGTTGTGCGACGACCATTACCGGCAATTAGTGCGCCAGCAAAAGCGCACCGTTTCGCCGCTGGAAGCCTTGTTCGGCTCGCGCAGCGGCCTGTTCGAGGACTTCCTCGGCAGTGACTTCTTCCGCATCGTCGACGACGCGACGCCAGTTGCCGCCGATACCGATGACGTGGTCGATGCCTCGTTTGGCGAGCCCGCCGCCGCAGGTTCGGGTGCGCCGCGCCGTCGCGGCAGTGGGCTGGCCAGCCGCATCAGCGAACAGTCGGAAGCCTTGCTGCAGGAGGCCGCCAAACACGCTGCCGAATTTGGCCGCTCCGAGGTGGATACCGAACATCTGCTGCTGGCGCTGGCCGACAGCGACGTGGTCAAGACCATCCTGGGTCAGTTCAAGATCAAGGTCGATGACCTCAAGCGGCAGATCGAGTCTGAGGCCAAGCGCGGGGACAAGCCCTTCGAGGGCGAGATCGGCGTGTCGCCGCGCGTGAAGGATGCGCTCAGCCGCGCCTTCGTGGCCTCCAATGAACTCGGCCATTCTTATGTCGGTCCAGAGCATTTCCTGATCGGTCTGGCTGAGGAAGGCGAAGGGCTGGCCGCCAACCTGCTGCGCCGCTACGGCCTGACGCCGCAGGCGCTGCGCCAACAGGTCAGCAAGGTGGTCGGCAAGGGCGCCGAGGATGGCCGCGCTGAGACGCCGACCAACACGCCAGAACTCGACAAGTACTCGCGCGACCTGACCAAGATGGCGCGCGACGGCAAGCTCGACCCGGTGATCGGCCGCGCGCAGGAGATCGAAACCACCATCGAGGTGCTGGCCCGGCGCAAGAAGAACAACCCGGTGCTGATCGGCGAGCCGGGTGTGGGCAAGACCGCCATCGTCGAAGGGCTGGCGCAGCGCATGGTGGCGGGTGAAGTGCCCGAGACCTTGCGCGACAAGCGCCTGGTGGAACTCAACATCAACGCCATGGTGGCCGGCGCCAAATATCGCGGCGAGTTCGAGGAGCGCGTGCAGAAGGTGCTGAAGGAGGTGACCGAGCACCAGGGCGAGCTGATTTTGTTCATCGACGAGGTGCACACCATCGTCGGTGCCGGCCAGGGCGGTGGCGAAGGCGGGCTGGACGTGGCCAACGTGTTCAAACCGATGATGGCGCGCGGTGAACTCAACCTGATCGGCGCCACGACGCTGAACGAGTACCAGAAATACATCGAGAAGGATGCCGCACTGGAGCGGCGCTTCCAGCCGGTGACGGTACCCGAGCCGACGGTGGCCCAGGCCATCATGATTCTGCGCGGCCTGCGCGACACCTTCGAGGCGCACCACAAGGTCAGCATCTCCGAGGACGCGATCATCGCGGCGGCCGAGTTGTCCGACCGCTACATCACGGCGCGCTTCCTGCCGGACAAGGCGATCGACTTGCTCGACCAGGCGGCCGCGCGCGTGAAGCTGTCGGCCACGGCCCGGCCGGTGGCCGTGCAGGAGCTGGAGTCCGAACTGCACCAGCTGCGGCGTGAACAGGATTACGTGGCCGCGCGCAAGCAGTACGACCAGGCCGCCGAGCTCGGGAAGCGCATCGAAGCCAAGGAGGCCGAGCTCAAGAAGCTCGTCGAGGACTGGGAGCGGGAGCGGGCCTCCGGCAGTGCCGAGGTCAAGGCGGAACACGTGGCGCAGATCGTCTCGCGCCTGACCGGCATCCCGGTCAACGAGTTGACGGTGGAAGAGCGCGAAAAGCTGCTGCACTTGGAACAACGGCTGCACGAGCGCCTGGTGGGACAAGACGAGGCGGTCCGTGCCGTGGCCGATGCCGTGCGGCTGTCCCGCGCCGGCCTGCGTGAAGGCAGCAAACCGGTGGCTACCTTCCTGTTTCTGGGCCCGACCGGGGTGGGCAAGACCGAGCTCGCCAAGGCATTGGCCGAATCGATCTACGGCGATGAGCACGCCCTGTTGCGCATCGACATGTCGGAATATGGCGAACGCCATACCGTGGCGCGATTGGTGGGCGCGCCTCCGGGCTATGTCGGTTACGACGAAGGCGGTCAGCTCACCGAGAAGGTGCGGCGCAAGCCCTACAGCGTGCTGCTGCTCGACGAGATCGAGAAGGCACACCCTGACGTATACAACATCCTGCTGCAAGTGTTCGACGACGGTCGCCTCACCGACGGCAAGGGCCGGGTGGTGGATTTCACCAACACCATCATCATCGCCACGTCCAACCTGGGTTCGGACATCATCCAGCGACGGCTGAAGGCGCGCGGGGCGGCCGGCGAGGAGTACGAAAAGACCAAGGCCGGAGTCATGGACGTGCTGCGCGGCCATTTCCGGCCCGAGTTCCTCAACCGCATCGACGAGATCATCGTCTTCCATGCGCTGGGCAAGGAGGAGATCCGCCACATCGTCGGCCTGCAGCTCGATCGCGTGGCGCGCAGCGCCGCCAGCCAGGGCGTGACGCTCACTTTCGATCAGACGCTGATCGACCATTTCGCGGAAGAAGGCTACAAGCCCGAGTTCGGTGCGCGTGAACTCAAGCGCCTGATCCGCAGCGAGCTGGAAACTGCGCTGGCGCGCGAGATGCTCGGCGGCGGCATCGGCAAGGGCGATCACGCCAGCGCACGCTGGGACGACAAGGCCGAACGCGTGGTGTTCGAACGCAAAGAGCCACCGCAGACCCCGGCCTAGCCGGAGCAGCCGGATGCCGCGAAGGCGAGCGACGCATCTTGATGGCGGGCGAGGCTGCCGTGTCCGACCCCATCGGCCTGGCACTGGCATGGGCAGCCTCCCTGGCCTCGATCGCGGTGGCGGTCGTGGCCGCAGGTCACGCGGGCGTCTACAAGCGTGATCCGCAGTCGGCCACGCCGTGGGGACTGCTCATCAGCGGCGGCACTGCCCTCCCGCTCGCTGGCCATCCGTTCGCGTGACGGCGCGGCCCATCTGTTCACCTGATCCTCTGGCAACTCGACTTTCGAGGAACAAGGCCCATGGCTGGGTGACGCGGGCAGGCAACTGATAGTCGGTACTCTGTTCGACATCTCTTCTCGCAAGGAAATAGAGCAGCAGTTGCTGCGTATGGTGATCACCGACCCCTTTGCTTCACGGTTGAGGGAACATGTTCGCGCAACCGACATGGCTGCCCGGATTGGGGGAGGAATTCGCTGTGTTGTTGGAAGCGGCATCGATAGAA